>CALMAR010000279.1:331-5830 GCA_937859855.1 uncultured Kineosporia sp. | reverse complement strand
TCGCAGCGCCGGTCGCACCGCCGTCGGGGCTGCGGAGCGGGTCCGGGACCGCGAGCCGCGGCTGGCGCCCGAGGTCGAGCCCACCGGCCGGGTGGCCCGCCTGACGATCAGCAGCATCGACCTGTGGTCCGTGCTCAAGGTCTCGCTGATGCTGTCGGTGGCTGCCGGGGTGGCTCTGGTGATCGCCACCTCCGTGCTCTGGATGATGCTCAAGGGGATCGGGGTCTTCGACCAGTTGAACGGCGTCCTCGGCGATGTGGGGGCCAGCGGCAAGTCCACCTTCGACATCTACAAGTACGTCGGCTTCGGCCGGGTGCTGTCCATCAGCGCGTTGATCGGAACCGTGAACGTCCTGCTGCTGATGGGGCTTTCGATCGTCTCCGCGCTGATCTACAACCTCGCCGCAGGCCTGGTCGGCGGCATCCGGGTGACCCTCTCGGACGAGTAGCTCCCCCGCGCCGGGCCAACCGGTTTGGGGCCGTGACAGCCGCTGGGGTAGTCTCACTCGGCGGTTCCGGGCCTATAGCTCAGTCGGTTAGAGCGCTTCCCTGATAAGGAAGAGGTCAGAGGTTCAAGTCCTCTTAGGCCCACCCCTGTCCGGCCAGTCGTCCCGCGCGGCGAGTCGTTGCACCGTCGTCGGTTTCGCGTCCAGGCCTGGCCTAAACCGGCATTTCCGGTCAGTCTTCTGTCATGGTCACCGCCGCCTCGACACCCCGGTGTGAAGTGTGCGGCCGGGAGTGGACCCCGGACGCGGACCCCGACGACTGGCTCGGCATCGAGGTCGACCATGCCGCAGGTCGCATCTACGCGGCCCTCTGCTCCCGCGAGCACGCCGTCGAGTTCTTCGGCAAGCCCCTGCCGGAGCCGCCCCCGCGCATCCCGCCACCGCCACTGGCCACGGGCGAGCGAGTGATGATCATCGGTATCGGGGGGCTGGCCGTGATCGCGTTCGGGGTCTTCGTGGTCGGGCTCGTGGTCCTGGTCCGGGATGCGGCTGCCTGGTTCTGACGCCGTTATCTCCCGGTCAGGCACGATTTACCGGTCTGTCGACCCGCCGCGCTGCGGTCGTCCGCCGGTTCAGCGGTCCTGCGGCAGGCAGACGATCCCGCCGAAGAAGTTGTCGATCTCGCCCACCACGTCGGTGAAATCCTCGAGGCTGAACGGTTTCGTGACGTAGGCGTTGGCGTGCAGGTCGTAACTGGCCAGGATGTCCTTGGGGGCGCGGGACGTCGTCAGCACCACCACCGGGATGCGACGGAGGCGCTCGTCGTTCTTGATCAGGTCGAGGACCTGCATCCCGTTCATCCGGGGCATGTTGAGGTCCAGCAGGATCACGTCCGGCAGCGGCGGCGCGCCCCGCCCCAGACCCCGGCGCAAGATCGTGACGGCCTGCTCGCCGTCCTGCGCGACCTCGATCCGGTGCGAACGCCGACCCGCCTCCAACGCCTCCTTGATCATCAAGACGTCGCCGAGGTCGTCGTCCACGACCAGGACGCTCAGCTCATGAACCGCCGCAGCAGGCATGGGACACCTCCTTGCTGTCGGAACGACGGGGTCAGCACGGCCGCCGTGCACTGGACGGCTGGCGCGATCATAGGCGTCCACCTGCGCCTCGGCATACCTCGAAGGGTGTTGCGCCGGTGGTAGCCTCGACCCGCTCGGCGGCGCGCCGCGCCCGAGGTGACCAGCGGGAGGTCCCAGCGTGAAGAAGCTCATCCTGACCGTGCTCGTGGCAGGCGCCGGCGTGGCGCTGTGGCGCAGGGTCGGCGCGGGCAGGTCCGGTCAGGAGCTGTGGTCCAGCGCGACCGACCCGGTCCGCTGAAGGCACCGCACGACGGGCACCCCACCCCGGGAACCACACACGGGGACGTGGCGCAATTGGTAGCGCACCTGCTTTGCAAGCAGGGGGTTGTGGGTTCGAGTCCCATCGTCTCCACCCCAGGTTAGAGGCTCTTTCCAGGCCTCTCGGAGCACCGCTCTCAAGCCTGGTGCAGCAGCGAAGTACAGCAACGGCTACTCCCCCAGCCTCTTGCCCAGGCGGGTGTTCCAGTCGACCTTGACGATCGTGGGGGAGACCATCACCTCGGTGTCCCGCCTGTTGCGCGCAAACGCGAGCTGCGCGGCGGTGGGGATCAGCCCGGCCGGTCAAGGGCGCCGGCAATCCGAGCCGACCGGCGTGACGTCCAAGCGAGACCAACGCGGGCACAGTGAACGACAGCAGACTCAGCATGGTCAATCGCGAAGCGGCGATTCGTGAACATTTGTATAGACTCCACGTTTTCGCCTCTGTATGGTGGACAAAGAGCAGCCACACGAGGAGGGGCGATGGTCCTGCGTAGACGTCTGATCGCCGCTGCCACGGCATTCACCCTTTCCGGTCTAAGCTTGATCGGCTTCGCCCCGTCCGCGAGTGCGGTTAGTTGTCCGGACAATAATTACCACAATGATGAAAACGGAAAATATACCCACGCTTTCAAAGCCGGCGCCAACATCCGGACCGGACCGTCGACATCGTGTAAATCCGTTGGGCAGGGCCAGCCTAGTCAGAGCGTCACATACCATTGCTATAAGTATGTGGGGAACTACAAATGGACCCACTTGAAGGATAATGCGACTGGCAAGGTCGGTTGGGTCCGAGAGGATGCTCTGGTTTTCCCTTCGGTTTTTCAGTGCTGACTGATGTGCCCGGGTCCCCGGAATGTTCGGGTTGATAGATGCTCGAACGCCCTGTGATGACCGGAGGACGGCACGGCCTAATACCTGCGCACCTGGGTCCCAGCAGGATTCCCGGACCTGATCGGAGCCGGCCGCAGTGATTGCGCAGATCCAGCAGAATCTCGATATCAGCGATCGGACCGCGCGGATTTGACGCTGAGTTTTACCGGATCCTTTTTAGTGTCTGGGGGATCCCTGCCCAAGGCCGTTGCGGTCTTGCATCCTGGCGTCACCGACAACTGGAGCCCGTCTCTAGTCGCGCGGTCCCCTCAGTAACTCAGTCATCGCCTCGCAACGGCATCCGCTCGGCGGCATGCACCCCGGGCGAGAGCTGCTTCCCGCTCTCACTACAGGCCACGATGGTAGGCAGGCCGACACACCTGGACGGCCGGCTGGAGTTCGGCTCGGGGGCTGTGGCGATGGGACACCGGCCGAGCCGGTGACCGGGCACTGCCACTTGTTACCGTGGATGCATGAGCACTGAGGAGCCGGTGTGGGTGCCGGACGCCTGCCTCCTTCCCTCCGTCGAGCGTCCGGTGCGCGTGGCCGAGTTCGACGGCCTCTTCGCCCGATCGCTGCGCGGACAGGCCCGGCCGGCGCCGACCCTGCTCCGGTGGAGGCTGGACCTTGCCGCCGAGGCCGCGGTCCGCGAACTGGCCCGGCGGGAGTCGTCCTGCTGCTCCTTCTTCGCCTTCGCCTTCACGCGTGACGAGACCGGTCTCGACGTCGAGGTGCAGGTTCCACCGGCGCATGCCGGCGTCCTGGACGCGCTGGAGGCTCGAGCAGCCGCGGCAACGATCCGGTGACGCGGCCCTGCTGTCCGGTGACACGGATACCGGCCCAGGCGTGACGATCACCCGCTCCGTCGCCCTCTTCGCCGTCGCGGCCCTGTTCGAGATCGGCGGTGCCTGGCTGGTCTGGCAGGGCTGGCGGGAGCATCGCGGACCGGGGTGGATCGCCGCCGGCGTCCTCGCCCTCGGCCTCTACGGATTCGTCGCGACCCTGCAACCCAGCGCGGAGTTCGGGCGCATCCTGGCCGCCTACGGAGGAGTCTTCGTCGCAGGCTCCCTCGCCTGGGGCTTCGTCGTCGACCGCTTCCGCCCCGACCGCTTCGACCTGATCGGCGCCGCCGTCTGCCTGGCCGGCGTCGCCGTCATCATGTACGCCCCGCGGGGCGCCAGGTGATACCTCGAACCGGCCCTAAATCCGGCAAAAGGGCGAACGGTCAATACAACGGACGAACCTCAAAATAGGGTTAACGCATTAGACCGTTTTCCCTCCGGTTGCGCTCCATTGGTCGTAGGTTCGGTGCCGTCGTGGGGGAGTCGCCAAGATCGCGGGTCCATACGTCGTCCCCCGAGAGTGTCACTACCTGGAGGCTCCGCCGTGCATCGAACCATCCGGTTTGCCGTGGCAGTCACGGCATCCGCCAGCGCGCTCGCAGCGCTCACCATCGCCGCGCAGCCCGCGCAGGCCGCCGCGACCCGGCCGTCCGCCACCTGCACGGCGGTGGACGCCCCCAAGGGCATGAACCCGATCCCCGCCTCGAGTGACTGCGACGCCGAAAGCCTGTTCAGTGCCGCGGCGATGGCAGCCACCCCGGTCGCGCCGGCCACCACGATCAGCAGCTCGCCCAAGTCCTTCGACACCACGAACGGCGACATCCTGGCCATCACCAAGGTCAGCGGCGCGAGCACCGCCTCGCTGGCCATCGGCGGGAACTTCACGGCGGTGCGCACCCCGGACGGCGTCTCCCACTCGGCGAAGAACTTCGCGATCATCAACGAGTCCACCGGCGCGGTGCTCTACGCCGGGAACGCCAACTCCTACGTGCGGGCCATCGCCAGCTACGGCGGGACGACGTACCTCGGCGGTGACTTCACCAGCTTCGGCGGCTCCAGCCGGGCCCGCGCCGCCGCGCTGTCCTCCAGCCACGCCGTGACCTCGTGGAACCCGGCCCCCAGCTCGCGAGTCCGTGCCATGACGGCCGACTCCAGCGGGGTCTACCTCGGCGGCGACTTCGGTGCCGTGCGCAAGGTCTCGCTGAGCAGCGGCAGCACGACCTGGTCCAGGGGCATCACCTCCGGCTCGGGTCGCGCCCTGCTGCTGACCGGCGGCTCCCTCTACGTCGGCGGCGGGTTCGAGACCTACAACGGCACCAAGCAGCACGGCCTGGTCAAGGTCAGCACGACCTCGGGGAACATCGACACGGGCTTCAACGCGCACCTTCGGGCGGACACCGGCAGCGGCACCTACGGCTCCTACGACGGCGAGGGCGTGCTCGCGCTGACGCCGTCCAACACCAGCGGCCGGATCGTCGTCGGCGTCGGCGGTCACGCCCCCCCGGGGTTCGGCTCCAACGAGATCATCGAGATGAGTGCCAGCAGCGGCAGCCGGGTCTGGCTGAAGGGCCTGATCGGTGACTGCCAGGCGGTGGCCGCGGTCGGCGCGACGGACGTGTGCGGATACCACCGCAACTCGACCAACAGCACCACACCGTCGACGTACTACGCGGCGCAGTTCAACGCCTCCAACGGCGCATGGACGACCTGGGACCCGAGGATCACCGGAGGCCAGGGCTACAACACGGACGGCGGCAACGGCGGCGTCCAGGCCGCGTACGCCGACGCGTCCACCAAGACCCTGTTCCTGGCCGGCGCGTTCTCGAAGTGGAACAACACCAACACCCACCAGTCACTGATCGCCTTCAGCTGGTCGTGACACCTCGACGCGTACCCGCCGCCGCCCTGAGCAGTAGGCGGCCCCCGGGAGGCTCGATTGCCG
>CALMAR010000279.1:0-321 GCA_937859855.1 uncultured Kineosporia sp. | reverse complement strand
CAGCCGGGCGCGCAGGTCCTCGGAGCAGTACGCGGCGCGGGCGCCGGTGCGGGCCGGGGGCCGGGGGGTAGCGTCGATTCCGTGACCGGTCCGGTGTGGTGCCTGCACGCCAGCCCGGCCGGTGACCTGCTGCTCACCGCCGAGGCCGACTCGCTCACGCGGCTCTTCTTCACCCCGCACCGGGGCAGCGACAGCACCCTGCGCCGGCTGGTCGCCGCCGGCCCGCAGGATTCGGGCCACCCCGTGCTGAAGGCCGCTGCGACTCAGCTGGACGACTACTTCCACCACGGCCGCACCGGCTTCGAGCTGCCGCTGGCGCCC
>CALMAR010000278.1 GCA_937859855.1 uncultured Kineosporia sp. | reverse complement strand
GGCTGTCGGCCGCCGATCGAGCCCTGGCCCGAGTGGTTCCGCCGCGGTTCTTCGTCAGCGGCAGCGTCACCGGAACCAAGCGAGGCTGAGTCACCGGCGCCAGCGGACGGCCAAGGGCGGCCCGGCTCTGAGCCGGCTCAACCGATGCCGGTGTCGTGCCGACAAGACGACGTGAGCCACGCCCCTGTGCACTCGCCGGACGAGCAGATCCACCGGTATCCCGCTGACGTCGTTCGCCGCTGGAGTGATGCACTGGCCGGGGCCGGTCTGTTCGCGCTCGCGCTGGAGATCCATCCAGACGATGACGATGACGTGCTTCGCCGGGCCGAACTGGCGGTGCTGGCCGCCGACCACGCCACCGCGTTGCGGCTGCTGAAGCATCGCCAGCCCGCCCGGAAGAACTCCAAGACGGCCGAAGAGAGAAGTCAGCCGTCTCATCCGGCCGTGGCCATGCTCCTCGCGGTGGCGCAGGCCCAGGCCGGCCAGGATTCGGGCTGGCCGGACGTGCAGGCGGCGGCCACCGATCTGGGTGATTCGCCGTGGACCTCGTGGATGCTGGCGCTGGGTGGGATCACTCCTGCGCAGCTCACCCCGGCACACCTGGCGGTGGCCGGACCGGCCGCCCGGCGCGCCTTCACCGGCGGCTGCCGTGATCCCCGGCTCCCGGTGATCGCGGCGGCGGGTGTGGTTTCGGACGACGAGGAGCTCAGCTGGGAGCACTGCGCGGAAGCCATCGGCCTGCTGGAGCAGTCCCGGCGGGTGCAACTGCCCGGCGAGGATGCGATCGGTGGCCTGCTCGATCTGCTGCGGCGCGCAGGGCTGGGCGAACGGGCCCGGAGCCTGGCCGCTTTCGCGGTCACCGACCGGCAGGTAAGCGCGCAGGCGCGAGATGCCTGGCGGGCGGCGGCGCAACGTCAGCAGATCCCTTTACCCCAGCGCAGGCGCCGGGCGATGCCCAGGTTCGCACGGCTGCCGCACCGCGCCGCCCCGCATCGCGACCTGATCTGCCGTTGCGCCGGTTCCACCGGCTGGATCGGCCCGGACCGGCTGGACTACGTCGAGGAACACCTCAAGCTGGTTGACGATGCTCCGATTCCCGGCTTCCCGGGCCGCCTGTTGCAGTGTCAGCTGACCGGTCTGCGATTCCTCGATCTGGCCGCCGCGCAACTCACCCTGCCGGTGGATCGCGGCCAGCAGTGAGATCAAACCGGCCCGGCGGTGCGACCGCCCGGTGCTGGTGAGGATGATGGACCGGTGACATTCAACGTGGACGCGGTGGTGGTCGGGGCCGGACCGAACGGCTTGGCCGCAGCCCTGACCCTGGCGCAGGCCGGCCGCAGCGTGCAGGTCTTCGAAGCCGCGGATCAGCCGGGTGGGGGCGGCCGGACGGCCGAGCTGACTCTGCCGGGATACCGGCACGACGTCTGCTCCACCGTCCAGGGCCTGGCCGAGATATCGCCGTTCTTCGCCGGGATGGATCTGGCTGCGATGGGGGTCGACCTGGTCTGGCCGAAGATCGCCTTCGCCCAGCCGCTGGACGGCGGTGGCGCCGCTGTGGCCCACCGCAGCGTCGAGCAGACGGCTGATGGGCTGGGCCGCGACGCGGCCGCCTGGCGCCGGCTGCTGGGCCCGCTGTCCGCCCACGTCCCGGATCTGCTCACCGACGTACTCAGCGATCTGCGACATCCGCCCCGCCACCCGATCCAGTTGGCCCGGTTCGGCCTCCCCGGCGCGCTCAGTGCCAATCTGCTGGCCCGCAGTGCCTTCCGAACCGAACCCGCTCGTGCCCTGTTCGCCGGCGTGGCCGCACACAGCATGCGGACCTTGCACGCCCCGCTGACCGCGGCCTTCGGCCTGCTGCTGACGGTGAGCGCGCACGCATCCGGCTGGCCGGTGGTGAGAGGCGGCAGCCAGAACCTCACGGACGCCCTGGTTGACCGGCTGGCCGCGCTCGGCGTCAAGTTCGAATACGGCCGGCCGATCGAGTCTCTGGCCCAGCTGCCCTCGTCCAGAGTGACCATGCTGGACCTGGGCCCGCGTCAGCTGGCTCAGCTGGCCGGTGACCGCCTGCCACCCGGTTATCGCCGCGCGCTGCAGCGGTTCCGTTATGGGCCAGGCGTTTTCAAGATTGACTACGCACTGTCCGAACCAGTGCCCTGGACGAATCCGGACTGCCGCCAGGCCGGAACCCTGCACCTGGGCGGCACTCTGGCCGAAGTGGCCGCCAGCGAATCGGCCCTTGAACACGGCCGGCATGCTGACCGCCCGTTCGTTCTGGTGGTGCAGCCCGGGGTGATGGACGACAGCCGGGCCCCGGCCGGGCGGGACACCCTGTGGGCCTACTGCCATGTGCCGAGCGGCTCCGGCCTGGACCGGACCGCCGCCATCGAGGCCCAGATCGAGCGGTTCGCACCCGGTTTCCGCGACACCGTGCTCGGCCGGTCCACCCGGACCGCCGCAGGGTACGAGGCCTACAACCGGAACTATGTCGGCGGCGACATCAATGCCGGGCGGGCCGGTCTGTTCCAGTCGGTGCTCGGCCCGGTGCCGCGCTGGTCCAGATACCGGACTCCGCTGACCGGGGTCTACCTGTGTTCGTCGTCCACTCCGCCCGGCGGTGGGGTGCATGGGATGTGCGGGATGAACGCGGCGAACGAGGCTCTGCGCCGAGAGTTTCGAGCCGCCTGAGGTGTTCCGAGCCGCCTGAGGTGGTCGGAGGTGGGCGCGCTCGAGCCGGATGGGGCGGCCCCGGGCTACCAGGCAGTCAACGTCCAGACGTCGGGATGCCCCAGCGGGTCCGCGCCGATCTCAGCGAAGAGGGCGGCGGCCAGCTTGTTCTGCGCCATCGCCGCCTCGGTGTCACCGGCCTCGTGCAGCCGGTCGGCCAGGTTGCTGTGCAGCGCGGCCAGCCGGTGCCGATCTCCCTGGATCACGCCCAGGCTGAGCGCCTGCCGGGCGGTCGCCACCGCCAAGGCCGGGTCGCCGGACTGGGTGCGGGCCAGGTTGTTCAGCGCCGCGGTGCGCAGGACGCCGTCCGGCGCGCTGTCCAGCGCCGCGGTGAAGGCGGCCGCCGCCGCATCGAGTTCACCGGCGGCCAGCTCGACCAGGCCCAGCGCGTTCTGAACGTACGCGTGCGGGTCCGGCGGCTCAGTTCCTTGCGGCGGCAGCAGCGACGACCCGGCTGAGAGCGGGGGTGAGAGCCGGGCCTGGGACAGCGCGGCTCGCGCTTGCCGGGCGAGACGACTGGCGCCGGGCTGGCCGCGGCGCAGCGTGAGCAGAGCTCGATCCGCTAGCAGAAGTGCCTGTAGCGCAGCGATTTCCGGCTGTGGCGGAGTCTGGGTCGATTGGCGGGGACCGGATCCGGCGCCCAGCAGGTCCAAGGCGGCGGTGAGGCCACTGCTGGCCAGTTCCCAGTCGCCCACCCGGGCATGCACGTCGGCCCGGCGGCGTTCGATCCCGGCCCGGAGCACGGCGTCGCGAGGGGGGGCCAGGGACGCCGCCCGGGCGTAGGCCAGCAGGGCCTGGTCGTACCGGCCCAGCGCGACCAGGGCGTCGCCCTCGGCCGTGGCCACCTCCACCCGATCCTGGCCCAGCGCCTGCACGAACTGCAGGTGCAGCAGCGCCTCCTGATGCGCGAACAGGGACGCCGCCCGGCTGGCCGCGATCCAGGCCCAGTGCGCAGCCTGTTCGTCCTGTCCGGCCAGCCGCCAGTGATGGGCGATCAGGCCCGGACCCGCGTCCGGCCCGGAGGCGATCAATGCCTGAGCGGCCCGGCTGTGCAGCAGCCGGCGCCGGACCAGCGACAGATCGTCGTAGGCCACCTGCCGGAGCGCGTCGTGGCTGAAGCCCACCGACGAGCCTTCCTCGTCGATCAGCCCCAGCCGCAGCGCCTGCTCCACGGCGTCGACCGTCTCCAGTTCACTGCGGCCGCTGGTCGCTCGCAGGGTCGGCTGATCGGCCACGCCGCCGCAGACCGCCAGCGCGGCCAGTACCTGCATGGTCTCTTCGGACACCTCGGCCAGCCGGGCCGCCAGCACCTCGCGCACGCCCGCCCCGAGCACTCCGGTCCGCCCGGCCCGGATCGCCTCGGCCACCAGCAGTGGCAGCCCGGCGGTGTCGGCGGCGACCGCCTCGGCGTCCAGGCTGGAACCGGTGACCGTGATCAGGGCCGCCATGTCCTCCAGGCTCCGCCGGGCCAGCGGGAGGTGGCTGGCATGCTCGCCCGGCCGCCCGTTGGCCAGTGCCCCCCGGACGGGATGACGCCCGGGTAACCCGGGAGTGCGCCAGCTCAGCACCAGCAGGCAGCCCAGCCGATCCAGCCGGTACAGCAGATAACTGAGGAAGTCCGCGCTGACCGCGCTCACGGCCTGGACGTCGTCCAGCACCACCGCATCGAGCCGGGCCGCAGCCAGAGCGCGGACCACGGCGTCGAAGAACCGGTCCCGGCCACCGAGCTGGTCCAGGGCTGGCGCGGGGCCGGCGCCGCTGACCTGGAGCTCCGGTACGATCCGCGAGATCTCCAGTGCCACAGCGGGTTCCAGCGGTCTGTCCATCAGGACCAGGGTTTCACGGAGCAGATCCGCGATCGGCGCGAAGGCCAGTCCGGCCTCCCCCTCGTGCGCCCGGGCCATCGCCGCCCGCCCGGTGCGAGCGGCGAACTCCTGCAGCAGCCGGGATCGGCCGATGCCGCTCTCCCCAGTGACCACGGCGACCTTTCCAGCCTGGCGGTTCTCCCGGCTCAGCCGCAGCAGCGTCGCCAGTTCCCCATCGCGGCCGGTCAGCGGT
>CALMAR010000277.1 GCA_937859855.1 uncultured Kineosporia sp. | reverse complement strand
CGCCTCTGGATCGTCGTGCCCGTGCGTTGCCGCCACCGCCTGGGTGGCCCGGTCTAACCCCCCCCCCCCAACCCGCGCGGCCAGCCAGGTGGAGTCGTCAGCCGCCAGCGCCTGCCGACGCGATAGCGGAGTTCATGTTCTTCAGTGCCGTCGCCACATCGGTGCCCTGAAGCGCTGCGTAGGAGTTGGTCTCGATCGCCTCCGTCACGGCGGGGTAGAACGGCGTGACCGGGCGGGGAACCGCGGTCTCGATGCTCTTCAGCAGAACCGGCAGGTACGGGAACTGCTTGACCAGCGCGGCGTCGGAGTAGAGCGCGGAGACCACCGGGGCGCCGCCACCCTTCGACAGGGTGTAGCGCTGGATAGCGTCGCTCTCCATGAATTTCACGAAGTCGAACGCCGTCGCCTTGTACTTGGAGTACACGCTGATGGCGTTGCTGTGCCCGCCGAGGCTGGACGCGCCGTGACCGTCCGGGCCAGGAAGCGGCGCGATGCCGAACTTACCGATGACCTTCGACCCCTTGCCGTTGAGGACGGCGTTGGCATACGGCCAGTTCCGCATGAACATGAGCTGGCCGTTCGAGAACGCGTTCAGGCTCTCGGTCTCCTTGAAGCCCAGAGCCTCCTTCGGGATGTAACCCTGCTTGAAGCCGTCGGCCAGGAAGCTGAGGCCGGTGGCAGCCTGCGGGGTATTGACGCTCGGCGTCTTCCCATCCGGGCCGACGATGGTGCCGCCGGCCGCGTTGATCGCCTCGGCCGCGTTCACCGTGAGACCCTCGTACTTGAAGAACTGACCCGCGTAGCAGCCAGGCTTCGGGCCGGTGATCGTGAACGGCGTGGTCTTGCCCTGGCAGTCAGCGATCAGCTCCTTCCACGTGGTGGGAGCCGTTTTGATCAGATCCGAGCGGTAGTACAGCAGGCCGCCGTCAGACGTCGAAGGCGAAGCGAACAGCGTGTTGTTGTAGGTCGCCGCCTTGACCGTGGCCGGAAGCAGCGACTCCGTCGGCAGAGCGAACTGACCCTTCAGCGGGACCAGCCAGCCCTTGGCCGCGAACTCCGCGCTCCAGACGACGTCCACCGAGACCACGTCGTAGCCCGGGTCCTTGGCGTTGAAGTGCTGCTGCAGATCCTGCAGCTGCTGGTCAGCCTGGTCGGTCTGCTGCTTGATCGTGACCTTCTCGTTGGGGTGGGTCTTGTTCCAGCTGTCGGCGATGAACGGCAGGATTCCCGTGTTGTCCTTGCCGGTCACGTACGTGATCGGGCCCCGGGCTGAGGCGCCCTGGCTGGCCGAGTTGCTGTCGCTTCCGCCACCACATGCGGCGAGCAACATGGCCAAGCTCGTCACCGAAACCGCAACTGCGGCACGCTTAGAGCGCATAGCTGTCCTTCCGTCCGAATCCGCGTCGATTCGTTTCGACGATTTCAGCGAAGTTACGACCCTGCGCTGGATTGTGTCAACGTTCACAAAAGGCTGACATCAAGCCGTTATAGAGACTGTTCAGGTGAAGCGCGGATCGCACTCAGACGGCCGTTACCGCTACTGGCGCCGTGGTTCCACGAATGTGTAATGTGCCCCCGAACAGTTCTTGGCAGGGAGTTCCCGGGCCTCCTTCCAGCTTCCTGATCAGCATGTCCGCGGCCGCGCGGCCCATTGCCGCCGCCGAGGGGCCCACCGTCGTCATCGGCGGGTTGGTCATGATCGCCAGCTGTTGCGGCATGTCGATGGACAGGACCGCCAGGTCCTCCGGGATCCGGCGCCCGGACTCGGCCGCCGCCGCCATCACGCCGCTGACCGCCTGTTCGTTGAAGGCGATCACCGCAGTGAGGTCGGGGTCGAGCCGGAGCAGTTCGTCCAGCGCCCGGCGCCCCGCATCGAAAGTGCTCTCGGACGGAACCATGTGGAGATCGGCGCCGTACTCAGCGGCCGCCTTCATCAGGCCCTCGGCCAGCCGGATCGCGTTGCCCCGGCGCGATTCCAGGGCCGAGGTGGCCAGGTTCACGAAACCGATGTGCCGATGACCCAGTTCGGTCAGGTGACCCACAGCCAGCCGGGCGCAGTCGGCGAAGTCAGTGTCGACGAAGTCGAATCCGCGCATGTCGTCGGTCCGGCCGATCATCGCCAGGGCCAGCCCGGCGTCCTCGAGCACCTGGAGCCGTTCGTCGGTCAGCTGGACCTCCATCACCAGGACGCCGTCCACCAGACCCTGGGCAGCTAGACCGGAGAGACTGGCCAGGGACCGTGCGTTACTCGTCCACAACAGGAGGTGATAATTCTGGGACTGGGCATGATCGGAAGCGGCTAGGATGTACTCCATCGAGCTCAGCCCGAGCTGCAGGCCGCTGACCGGAAAGAGCAGGGCGATGATCCGGCTCCGCTTGGATTTCAGCCCACGGGCCAGCACGTTAGGCGTGTAGCCCAGTTCGGCCATCGCGAGTTCGATCCGCTGCTTGGTCGCCTGAGATATCGGCCGCTCGCCGCTGAGCACGTAGGAGACGGTGCTGACCGAAACCCCAGCCAAGCGAGCGACGTCCGCCATAGTCGCCATCCCACACCTCGCTCGCTAGTCAGCGGCCATCAAGGCCCCGATAGTCAGGCCGGCGAGGGCGAGACATCACGACGATGTGGACCGTTCGGTGAACCGAGAGTGCACCCGACTCCGGCGCTAGGGCAAGACGCCGAAGCCGGGATCCCTTTCACCGCCGCAGGCTCTCCAGGGAATTGATCACATACCGCAATTGGCTCATAGCTTTGGGCACGGTGGTCGGTTTCAGTGGCTGCAGCAGGGAAGGCGGGACGTCGGCGTAGGTGCCGTCCTGGCGCACTATTCGCACCGTGGCGCTGCCCCTGACCCGATTGATCTCGATCCGCGCCACCTCGGCCCACGGAATCCAGACCCCGTCCCTGATGTACCGGACGCCGACGCCCTCGTGGTCGGCCACCAAATACATTCGCAGGCTGGTTATCACCATTACGGCCAGCACGGCGATCAGGATCAGGCTGAAGAGCCGCAGCCCTGAGCTGGGATGCCGATACAGCACGATCCAGGCCAGGCCACAGATGATCAGCAACAGGAAGGCGGGCTGTCCCGGCGGGATGCGCCGGGTATACCGGTCCGGCTGCCCCCCGCCGGGCCCGGCGTCGCGGCCTGGCTCCTCCGGAGTGTCCACACCGGCGAATCTAGTTGATATCCAATTGATCAGGAACGATCTTGTGGCACCTGCGGTCCGGGCTGCTCCAATACTGCGAGCGCGGGCAGTTCTGGACCGGGCCTGAATGGGTCAGCTGCGAGCGCCGGCCAGCCGGCGCATGGCGTGCTGCACCAGCAGGACCAGCGTCTGCTTGGTCGCCGCCCGGGAACGAGCGTCGGTATAGAGCATGGGGACGCCGGCCGGGACCGCCAGCGCGTCCCGCACGTCGTCCAGCTGGTGGCGGGCTACGCCATCGAAACAGTTCACCGCGACCACGAACGGGATCTCGCGGGCTTCGAAGTAATCGACCGCCGGGAAGCACTGCTCCAGCCGATCGGTGTCCACCAGCACCACCGCGCCAGCTGCGCCCCGGACCAGGTCGTCCCACATGAACAGGAACCGGTCCTGGCCCGGAGTGCCGAACAGATACAGCCACAGATCGCCGGGCAGGGCGATCCGGCCGAAGTCCATCGCCACCGTGGTCTCGGTCTTCCGGTCGCTGCGCTGGCCGGCGTCATCCACTCCGACCGAATGCTCGGTCATCGACGCCTCGGTGGACAGTGGCTCGATGTCGGAGATCGACCCGATGAACGTGGTCTTCCCGACCGCGAAACCGCCTGCCACCACGATCTTCACGGTGGTCGGGGGCTGAGCCGGGAGCTGACGGGATCCAGCCTGGGCCGGCCGGTGGTCAGAGCGCGGAAATGCCATTGAGAACACTCTCCAAGATCCTCAACGTGGCGGCCGGGTTCTGCTCCGAGGCTCCTCGCCCGGCCACGTCGGCCAGCCCGTCCTCAGCCAGATCAGCGACCAGCACCCGGATGACACCGACCGGCAGGCTGAGATGAGCCGACAATTCAGCGATCGAAAGATATTGCTGGGCAATGAGTTCCATGATCTGAGCGCGTTCCCCGGTGAGGATCACCGCCGACCGGCTGGGACTGCCGATGACCAGAGCCTCAATCGGGAGCAGTGTTCCGTTGCCCCGGGTGCGGCCTCCGGTACGGGCGTAGGGCCGGACGGCCGCCGACTCCTCGATCCACTCCGGGTCCCGGTCCACCGGGTTCACCGGGCCATCGAGGTGCGGGTCGGACCGGACACCGGCAGCCGTGATCGCATCTCGCTGATCAGGTTCGGAGTAAGGGTGGCTTCGGAACGGCTCACCAGAAGGGCCATTTCGTAACCGACCATGCCCACGTCGCAGGTCGCATCGGCGGTCACGGCGAGCACCGACCCATCCGAGATCGCCATCAGGAAGAGGAACTGGGTGTCCATCTCGACGATGGACTGCCGGACGTCGCCCGAGCGCAGCTGCCGGGCGGCCCCCCGGGTCAGGCTGGACAGGCCTGCCACGATCGCCGAGAGCTGATCCCCGGCGGTGCGGTCCAGCTCATCCGACATCGCCATCAACAGGCCATCGGCCGAGACGACCAGAGTGTGCCGGACCCCGGGAACGTTCTTGACGAAATTGTCCAGCAGCCAGTTGAAGTTGGCCGCTTCGGGACTCATGGCGGTCACAGCGTCGTCCTCCGAATGTGCGGTTGGGCCGGAATGGTGGCGTTCAGCGAGAGCGAGATCGGTTGCGCGATCGGTGTTATCGGATCAGCCATCGCCACCCTCGCCCTCCGGCTGCCGATAGCGCGGGCCGCCCCGGGAGGCCGGCCTGCTGGCGGACGGCGACGTGCGGCCGCGTTCCACTCCAGCCTTGAATCCGGACAGCATCGATCGAACGCTGGACGCCGTCCTGGCTCGCTGACCCGGGTTCGGCCCAGGTTCGGGCGGCTGCGGTGCGCCCGGCACCGGGCCCGGAGTTCGCCGCTGCAGGCCACCGCTGGGTGGCTGCAGCGCAGCCGGCCTGTACGAGGACAGCCGGCTGAGCTCGGTCAGCGCCTGCGACGCGATATGTGATCGGTCGGCATCGCCCAGCTCGCGGTGTCCGGTGTCCGGGACAAGGCCAAGGCCGGAACTGTTCTGGCTGGAGGGGGCCAGATTGGCCAGCGTGGCCGGATCGGGTTCGTTACTCGGCTGCGGAATGGGAAGCCGGGCCGGCTGCGGTGGCGCAGAGGGCTGTGAAGCCCGGGCCGACGCCGCCAATTCAGCGAATGCATCCGCCGGAGACTCCGACCGGGCCGGACGGCTCTGTTCGCCCGGTGGCTCGCCATGACTGCGCCGGGCCAGCGGGGGACTGGGCTCGGCACTGGGCTCGGGACTGGGCTCGGGACTGGCCCCGGGC
>CALMAR010000276.1 GCA_937859855.1 uncultured Kineosporia sp. | reverse complement strand
GCCCGGCCGGGCGGCTTCAGTCCGTGGCGGATCGCGCTCCAAGTAGACGTCGGCGGCTTCCGCCGGCACGTCGCCACCCTCTTCGGCGGCTGAGTGGGTCAGGCGCATCCACAGCACTCGGCAAACGAGCCTTCTTGAGCTCCAGCGGCGCATATCCGGGGGGTTTGCCGAGTGCTGTGGCGCAACGTGGCTGCAACCTGCGGCGGCCTAGCGTCCGATCAGACGCTGGTCCACTGCCGGGCTGGCGCGATCTGTGGAGGTTCGGATGACCGTCTACGCACAGCCTGGGCAGCCGGGCAGCCCCGCGACCTACAAGTCGCGCTACGACCACTACATCGGCGGCGAGTATGTCCCACCGGTGAAGGGCCAGTATTTCGAGAACCCCAGCCCGGTCACCGGCCAGACCTTCTGCGAGGTCGCTCGCGGCACCGCTGAGGACATCGACGCCGCCCTGGACGCCGCCCACGCCGCCGCGCCCGCCTGGGGCCGGACCTCGACCACCGAGCGGGCCAACATCCTGAACAAGATCGCCGACCGGATCGAGGCCAATCTCGAGGCGATCGCCGTCGCCGAGGCCTGGGAGAACGGCAAGGCGGTCCGCGAGACCCTGGCCGCTGACATCCCGCTGGCCATCGACCACTTCCGCTACTTCGCCTCGGCGATCCGCGCCCAGGAGGGTCACATGACCCAGCTGGACGACGACACCGTCGCGTATCACTTCCAGGAGCCGCTGGGCGTGGTCGGGCAGATCATCCCCTGGAACTTCCCGATCCTGATGGCCGTCTGGAAGCTGGCCCCGGCGCTGGCGGCCGGCAATGCCGTCGTGCTCAAGCCGGCCGAGCAGACCCCGGCGTCCATCCTCTTCCTGTGGGACATCATCGGTGACCTGCTCCCACCGGGCGTGGTCAACATCGTGAACGGCTTCGGGGTGGAGGCTGGCAAGCCGCTGGCATCCTCACCCAGGATCCGGAAGATCGCCTTCACCGGTGAGACCACCACCGGCCGGCTGATCATGCAGTACGCCAGCCAGAACATCATTCCGGTCACCCTGGAGCTGGGCGGCAAGAGCCCCAACGTGTTCTTCGAGGACGTCGCCCGGGAGAAGGACGCGTTCTACGACAAGGCGCTCGAAGGATTCACCCTGTTCGCACTGAACCAGGGGGAGGTCTGCACCTGCCCGAGCCGGGCGCTGATCCAGTCCAGCATCTACGACCAGTTCCTCGGCGACGCCAAGGCCCGCACCGAGGCGATCAAGACCGGCAACCCGCTGGACACCGACACGATGATGGGTGCGCAGGCCAGCAACGATCAGCTGGAGAAGATCCTGTCCTACCTGGACATCGGCAAGCAGGAGGGCGCCAAGGTGCTCACCGGCGGGGAGCGGGCTGATCTGGGCGGAGACCTTTCGGGCGGGTACTACGTGCAGCCGACCATCTTCGAGGGCGACAACTCGATGCGGGTGTTCCAGGAGGAGATCTTCGGTCCGGTGGTCTCGGTCACCCGGTTCGGCGACCAGGACGACGCACTGAAGATCGCCAACGACACGCTGTACGGGCTCGGCGCGGGCGTCTGGACCCGGGACATGAACACCGCCTACCGGATGGGCCGCGGGATCCAGGCCGGCCGGGTGTGGACGAACTGCTATCACGCCTACCCGGCCGGAGCTGCGTTCGGCGGCTACAAGGCGTCCGGTGTCGGGCGTGAGAACCACGCGATGATGCTGGACCACTACCAGCAGACCAAGAACATGCTGGTCAGCTACAACCCGAACAAGCTCGGCTTCTTCTGATCGAGCCTCATGCTCAACGGGGCCACCGTCATGGCCCGCACTGGCGAAATCGGCGGTGGCCCCGGAGAGTATGGGCAGGGGTTCCGAAGGAGTGACGATGAGCGAATCCAGTATCACGACGGCTGACGCCAATGACAGCTCGACGGCACCGGCCCGGGTCGGCGTCACCGCCAAGGCGGCCGAGCTGCTGCGCCAGCTCACCGCCGATAACGGGCCGCTGATGTTCCACCAGTCCGGCGGCTGCTGTGACGGCAGTTCACCGATGTGCTACCCCGACGGTGACTTCCTCACCGGGGACAGTGACGTCCATCTCGGCGATCTGCTGATTCCCGCGGTGACCGCCGGGGAGTCCACCATCCACGAGGCGATCGGCGTGCCGGTCTGGATGAGCCGGAGCCAGTTCCAGTACTGGCGGCACACCCACTTGACCATCGACGTGGTGCCCGGCCGCGGAGCAGGCTTCTCCCTGGAGGCGCCGCTCGGGGTGCGCTTCCTGCTCCGCTCCCGGCTGCTGACCGAAGCGGAACTGGTTGGCCTGGGCGAGCTGTAGATCACGATCTGGCGTCGGCGGGCCAGGCTTGGGCCGGTCTATCCAGAACACTCCCGAGAAGCGCTCGAAACCGGGCCGGGCTTCGGCATAACCGCTACCGGCATCATGGGTGGGCCCTAGGTTGGTGATTGCGCTGTGATGGCGAATCTTGGGGGGTTTCCTGGATGCCGGACCACGTCGATCTTCGCGATCGCCCGCTCGACCTGCCCGAACAGCGAACCGTCATCCGGGTTGGGATCGTTGACGACCATCGGCTGATGCTCGACGGGCTGACCACTTGGCTCCGGGCCGAGGCCAGCGACCTCGATGTGGTGATCGCGGTAACCCGGGTCGCCGATCTGATCGCCGACCGGGCCTTCCCGGTTCAGGTGGTGCTGCTGGATCTGGACCTCGGCGACGGCATCGCGCCCGAGCTCAAGATCGTCGAACTGATCCGGGCCGGGGTGGCTGTGGTCGTGGTCAGCACCTTCGCCGATCCGCGCCGGGTCCGCGACTGCCTGGCCGCTGGAGCGCTCGGCTACGTCCCCAAGACGGAGCGGGCCGGCGAGATCGTGCAGGCGATCAGGGCCGCCGCTCGTGGTGAAGCACACGTCACCCAGGCGCTGGCCGGGCTGATGGTGCAGGTGCAGGACGAGCTGCCGGTGCCGTCACTGTCTCCGCAGGAACGCCGGGCGCTGGTCCTGTACGCCTCTGGCCTGCCTCTGAAAACCGTTGCCCGGCAGCTGGATATCTCGGTCGAGACGGCCAAGACCTACCTCACCCGGGTCCGGGACAAGTACGCCTCGGCGGGCCGCGAAGCCCGCACCAAGATCGCCCTGCACCAGCGGGCGGTCGAGGACGGCTTGCTCGGCCTGGATCGCTGAATCACCCGATCACGGCCGCTGCCAGCGACCTGCCCCCACAACATGGGGCATGCGGTCAGGAGCCGATCACTCTTAACTTTGGCCAGGGACGTCCCGGGGGACGTCCGTTGTGGTGGTGACTCGGGCCCTGCGGATCCGGTTCGAGTCGCACCCTCACGGCACCGGGCCGCGCTGCGAGCCCCAATAGCGCCCTCCCGGGGCAGGG
>CALMAR010000275.1 GCA_937859855.1 uncultured Kineosporia sp. | reverse complement strand
GTCCTCCGGTGGGCAGGCTGACCAGGCGGGGCCTGGCCGCCTCGACCGCGCCGGTCGGCGGAAGCATCAGCTGGGCGCCGTCTCCCCGGAAGGTCACCAGCCCGATCCGATCCCGGCGCTGGTAGGCGTCCAGGAGCAGCGACATCACCGCCCCCTTGACCGCAGCCATCCGCCGCCGGGCCGCCATCGATCCGGATGCGTCCACGCAGAAGAGCACCAGGTTCCCCTCCCGGCCCTCACGTAAGGCCGTCCGCAGATCCTCCGGCCGCAGGATCAGCCCCGGCCCGGACCGGCCGCGAGCCTTCTGATGAATCGCCGAGGCGTTCAGCGTGCCAGTCAGGTGCAGGCTGCGCGCCGTCGTCCGGTCATGAATCGAAAATGGTTGCGCCGCAATGGTTCTGCCAACACTGGTAATAGCTCTCGACCGTCGTCCGGCTGAACCGTGACCCAGGCCGGGCACTTTCAGGGTCCGGACCCGATACGACCGGTCCGGCGCCGCCGGAGACCGGCTGGATGCCGGGCTGCCGCTCGCTGGTTGATCGGAGCCGGCCCGGTACTGCCCGGAGGGCGCCGGTCCAGCGGCTGGACTGATTCGCGGGTCGCTGCCCCGCTGGGGGCCGTCAGGCCCGTCGTCCGCCGCGCCGCCCGACCCATTAGCTGGCCCATCCTGCGGCCCGGCGCCTGGACCATCGCCAGGTCCGCCCCCAGAGCCTGGCTCGGGCTCGTCGCCTGGCTCGGGCTCGTCGCCTGGCTCGGGCTCGTCGCCTGGCTCGGGCTCGTCGCCTGGGTCGTCATCCGCCTGGGCCCGCTGCAGCACCTGGTCGAGCAGGTCCTCGTCCATGCCCGGCGCATCGAAAGGATCGCGGCGGCGGCGGTGCGGCAGAGCGAACCGGGCGGCGACCCGAATGTCCGCGGTGGTTATGGTGTTCCGGCCCGACCAGGCGGCATGAGCGGCGGCGGCCCGGGCCATCACCAGATCCGCCCGCATGCCGTCCACGTCGAATGCAGCGCAGAGCCCAGTGATCTGCCTCAGCGCAGCATCGGGCAGCTGGACGCCGGGCAGCTGTTCCCGGGCGGTCAGGATCCGATCGGCGAGATCTTGCTCAGCTTCCTGCTTCTTCATCTCGAACCCGTCGGGATCGGCGTCGAAAGCCAATCGGCGGCGGACCACCTCGGCTCGGATCTTGGGATCGCGGCTGGCCGCAACGTGCACGGTCAGCCCGAACCGGTCGAGCAGCTGCGGGCGCAGCTCCCCCTCCTCCGGATTCATGGTGCCGACCAGAACGAACCGGGCAGCGTGGGTGACGGAGACGCCTTCGCGTTCCACGTTCACCCGGCCCATGGCGGCCGCGTCGAGCAGCAGATCGACCAGATGGTCGTGCAGCAGATTGACTTCGTCCACATAGAGCAGGCCCCGATGCGCGGCGGCCAGCAACCCAGGCTCGTAGGCCTTCTCCCCAGCGGTGAGGGCCCGCTCCAGGTCGAGCGATCCGAGCAGGCGATCTTCGGTGGCCCCGACCGGCAGTTCCACCAGCCGGCTGGCCCGACGAGTGACTGGATCCCGGCTCGGCGGATTCAGGCCTGATCGGCTCACCGTCAGGAGGCTGGCCGGGTGCGGGCCGTCTGGGCAGCTGGGATCCGGATCGTGCGGGTCGCAGCTGAACCGGCAACCGGGGATCACGTCGAGCTCGGGCAACAGGGTGGCCAGGGCTCGAACGGCCGTGGACTTGGCTGTGCCCTTCTCACCGCGGATCAGAACACCGCCGATCTCGGGCGAAACGGCGGTCAGGATCAGCGACAGCACGAGGTCGTCCATGCCGACGACCGCGGAGAGCGGGTATGCCCGCACTGCGTTCCCTTCACCATCGGCGGGTTTCCTCGCCCGCCGCCTGATCAACCGGACCCGGCGGGTCCGGTGACGAGCCGGAATATCCTGGCTCCCAGGTCAGGCGGCGAGCCGCTCGTAGCACCCTCCGGCCTTCCCGGAGACGGGGGCGTCTCCAGTGGCGCACGCGGGATGGTGCCGACCTGGTCACAGTGGCGGGACCGCCCCGGAATCGCACCGGAGTTCCTCCGCACTCGTCGGGCCTGATCCTGCCACATCCAGGCCGGGCGTCCAGGCCGGCCGCCGGTCCGCAGCCGGTCCGCCGCCCTTGGGCACCGTGGCCCCGACCGCGACGGCTTATGGGGCTCCCGGCGGCAGGAACGGCAACCCTGGTGGTGCGCCGCTGGAGATCAGTCGGGTCAGCGCCGCCGTGTCGAGGTGATTGGCCACCGCGTCGGCGAGCGAATCCAATCGCGCTTCCCGCAGCGCCGAGAAGGACGTATCCGCCGCGACGGCGAAGCCGGTGCGTCCAGCCTGCTCGGCTGCCGTGCACAGGAACGCCCGGCGAAAGGCATCGTTCTCCAAGGCGCCGTGCCAGGTCGTGCCCCAGACCGAACCGTGCCGCCACCCGTCGAGGAACGGCTCAGCGGCGGCGCCCCGGGGATCGCTCGGCTCCGGCCGGACGACGCCGTGATGGATCTCGTATCCTTCGACCGGATGCCCCAGCGCCGAACCGTTAGGCCGGCCCAGCACCTTCTCAGCGCCGAACTCGGTCCGCACCGGCAGCAGAGCAAGCCCAGTCACGGTCCCCGACTTCGATTCGATCGGGTCGTCGATGCCGTGGCCGAGCATCTGATAGCCGCCGCACACTCCCAGCACCGGCCGACCGGCGGCGGCATGGGCGGTGATCGCATCGGCCAGGCCGGTCGAGCGCAGCCAGGCCAGATCGCTGACGGTGGCCCGCGAGCCGGGCAGCAGCACCAGGTCACTGCCAGCGATCTCTGCGCCGTGCTGGATCAGGCGGACCACGACACCGGGCTCAGCTGCTATGGCGTCGATATCGGTGACGTTGGACAGCCGCGGCAATCGCGGCACGGCGACCCGGAGTATGTCCGGACCCAGCGGCGGCCGGGATGTGCCGCGGTCATGCTCCAGATCGAGAGAATCCTCGACGTCGAGCCAGAGCCCGTCGAGGTGAGGAATGACTCCCAGCACCGGGCGACCACTGATCTTCAGCAGCATGTCCAGGCCCGGGCCCAGCAGCGCGGGGTCTCCGCGGAATTTATTGATCACAAATCCGCTGATCAGCGCTTGATCGGCGGGCTCCAGGAGCGCGACCGTACCGTGGAGGGCGGCGAACACCCCGCCTCGGTCGATGTCGCCGACCACGATCACCGGCAGATCAGCCGCCCGGGCCAGTCCCATGTTGGTGATGTCGCGATGCCGGAGGTTGATTTCGGCCGGACTGCCCGCACCTTCGCAGATCACGACGTCGAACCGCTGGCGCAAACCGGCCAGGGCCTCCTGCACGACAGGTCGCAGAACCGAGGTGAACTCGCCGTATCCGAGCGCGTCGGCCTCGGCGTAGGGCCGTCCCATCAGCACGACTTGGGAGGTCCCGGCACCGCCGGGCTTCAGCAGGACCGGGTTCATCGCCGCCTCTGGCTCCACACCCGCTGCCCAGGCCTGCATGGCCTGCGCCCGGCCGATCTCGGCGCCGTCCCGGGTGACGAACGAGTTCAGCGACATGTTCTGCGCCTTGAACGGCGCCACGCGGACCCCCGCCCGAGCCAGCCATCGGCAGATCCCCGCGGTGAGCACACTCTTGCCGACATCGGATGCCGTGCCAGCGATCATCAGCGCACCGTGCAGCGGGCCGCTATTCAGTTGTTCGCCGCCGCTCAGCTCTCCGCACCGGCCGAGCTCGCGGCCGGGGACCTGCGCGGTACTCAACGGCCCACCACCAGCCTTCCTGTTCCGGCCTCCGCCGCCTGCACTGCTGGCGGCCAGTCCGCACCCCGGCGGGGCGCCCTGGCCGGCCGGGCAACCGGGCGTGCAACTGTCCGCACGACCGGCCGCACAACGAGCAGCAGCAGACCCGGCAGCGCAACCGAGAACACAGCCGCAGTCAGCCCCACACTCCGGCCGAGCCGGATCGCACGGCGAATGTCCGCCACCTCCACCGGACGGCCGCCCACACCCAGATATGGGCGGACCTCGGCCTCACCGTTGTACACGTTGGCCCCGCCCAGTCTCACTCCGAGCGCCGCCGCCACCGCTGCCTCACACCAGCCTGCGTTGGGGCTCGGATGATGTCCGGCGTCGCGCAGCGTCGATTTCCAGGTGTGCGACGCCGATGCGCCCACTACCGGCGCGCAGAGCGCAGTGAGCGCGCCGGTCAGCCGAGCTGGGAGCAGGTTCAGCAGATCGTCCAAGCGCGCCGCCGCCCAGCCGAACCTTTGATAGCGCTGAGACCGATATCCCACCATCGCGTCCAACGTGTTGGCCGCCCGATATCCCAGCGCTCCCGGTACTCCCGCGACAGCGGCCCAGATCAACGGCGCAACGACGGCGTCCGAGGTGTTCTCAGCCAAGGATTCAACCGTGGCCCGGGCAAGCTCCTCCGCATCCCGGGGGGACCCGTCGCGAGCGCACAGATGGCTGAGCCGCCGACGGGCCGCCTCAATATCTCCCACTTCCAAACTGCTGGCCATGGCCATCCCTTCTCGGGCGAGGCTGGTTCCGCCCAGGGCAACCCACGTCGCCGCAGCGGTGAGTGCCGCGCGCGCTAGTACCAGCCAGCCCGCGCTTGGCCGACCTTGAACCGCGGGCACGCGCCCGGTTGCCAGCCCTGCTTCGGTCACCAGTCCGGCGGCGATCGGCGGAACCAGCGCAGCCAACAGGAACGCCACTCCCCGGGTCCGCGTCGGCCGGTACAGCCGGCTCTCCAGCGCGGTGGCCATCCGGCCGAAGGCGGCCACCGGATGGCCGTGCGCTGGATCGCCCAGGACGGCATCGAGCACGACGCCCACCGCGATGCCGGCCGCACGAGCCGCACTTGCCGAGGGTCCGGGCACAGTGCCATCCTGCCCGACCAGTCCTGTCGGCTCTGAACCAGCCGGCCAGCGCGGCTGGCATTGACCCGAACATTCCGGAGTCTTCTAGCCGGTCGCAGTGAGATGCCCGTGGCGCAGTTCCCCGCCGTCCAGATCAATCAGTTCGCTCTCGAGTTCGTCGAACTCGTCGTCGTCCTCCGAGGCCAAAGGACCACCGACTCGGGCCGGAGCCGCCAGAGCGAGTCGCTCGTGCTCCTCATCCTCAGCAATCTGCATAGCCATACGCTCGGCTTGTTCGTCGCTCGACGTTCGGAGCTGCTCGGACCGGACCACCCTGGAGAACTGCGAGATGCCCTTGGCCAGATCGTGGCCGAGACCATCAGCTTCGATCTCCAGGCTATGGCCGGAACGGCCGTTCTTCTCCCAGGCACGCTCTCGTAGTTTGCCAGTGACGATCACCGGCTGACCCTTGCTGAGGCTGGAGGCCGCATTGGAGGCCATCCACTTGCGGCAGTTGACGTTTAGAAAAGTTGTTCCCGCGTCAATCCATTCGCGACTCTGCGAATCGAACCGGCGGGCGGTGGACGCCAGACGAAAGCTGGTCACGATGTTGCCGTCGTCGAACCTGACCTGCCGGGGTTCGCTTGTCACATTCCCCCGGACAGTCACCTGGATCTCATTCATCTGCCCCTCCCCCTATCAGTGAGAACCGGCTTTCTGCCGGACACCTCAACCTTTACGGATCAGAACGCGGGGTCGGCCAGGCAACGCAAATCTGTGGATAAGTGCGCCGTCGTAGCGTCTGTGGACTATTCGAAGTTGGCCAGCCAACGCACACGGCTGGTGGGCGACGAACGATGCCGAAGTGACAGAGCATCAGGCGGCGAGGGCCGCCCAGCTTAAGCAGGCTGACGATTCTCCGCGGGATCACGAGCCGGCTCGCCGCTGCGCTCCGGCTCGCCTGGCCGACCGGCCTCGCCCGGCTCCTCCAGCTCGCCCGGCTCCTCCCGCTCGCCCGGCTCCTCCAGCTCCCCCGGCTCCTCCAGCTGATCCAATCGGCCAGCCGCGCCGCCACCCCGAGCAGAGGAATCAGACGGCCGAGCGATGGACCCAGCTCCCCCTTCCCCCGCCAGCGCCAGCCGAGCGGCCCGGCGGACGCTCAATACCTGGCGGATCGGAGCGAGCACCAATTCCGACCCCACCTGCTGAACCGCGTTGAGCAAACGATCGTGAGCGGCAGCGCGCCGCCGGGCGCCTCCAGCGGCCAGTGCCCAGCCACTCAGCACCGCGAGCAGGACGCCCCCCCCCAGGCCCCCGACGAGCATCCCCAATGGCAGCGAAAGGCCAGCAACGACGGGACTTTCCGGATGTCTTCCGATCAGATGTCCAGCGCCAAGGGCCAGTAGCCAGCCCGCGCCCGCCAGTGCCGAAGCGGTCAGAACGTATTGCCCTGCCTGCACCGCCTTCCACCACCCCGGCGGATCCAACCGAAGGTCCACTGCGGCAACCGCATCGTCCAGAGACTCCACCAGATCAGTGCCGGGCTGCTCCACGGACGCCCGCACCGCACTTGCCCAGCGCAGCGGCAGCCCCTCGGCGCTCGCGTCGGTCGCTGCATCCAC
Organism: uncultured Kineosporia sp.; assembly: GCA_937859855.1. The sequence continues at coordinate 5,279 of CALMAR010000275.1, read as the reverse complement.
CGCCAGATACACCTCCGCTCGCTGAGACGGAGCCGAGGCGGGGGTCAGCGAGGCGGGGGTCAGCGAGGCGGCCATGACGCTGAGGTCGTCATGGTCACTCGGCGCGCCCTGGCGCCCTTCTCGACGACCAAGCCGTTGCACTGAACGTTGCACAAGCGGCAACAGCGGCCAGCTCATCCGCTTCCAGCCGCGCCGCCGATACTCGGCTCCCAGCGCATCCGCGATTGCGGGCACGCCAGCAGCAGCAGCCAGACGACTGACCAGCCGGTCACCGCCGGCAGGTTCAACGGCCGGTTCATGGTCCGGCTCGGCCGCCCCCAGTGCGGCACTGATCTCCTCTGCCGTGTTCCGCAGATCGGCGCCGACCCGATCTAGCACCGCCGCGCGTTCGTGCACCACCCGCTCCAGAACGGTGTGCAGCTCATCGACTCCGTCGCCACGCCGGGCTGACAATGCCAGCAGAGGAACGCTTTTCAAGCCGTCGCCGTCCACGAGCCGCCGCAGATCGTTCAGGCAGGTCTGTACCTCACCCGGCCCGAGCCGATCGATCTGGTTCAGCACCACGATCATCGACTCGGCGTGCCCCGTGAGCCGCTGGAGGTACCGCGAGTGCAGGGCGTCGTCGGCGTACTTCTGTGGGTCCACCACCCAGACCATCAGATCGACCATCTCCACCAGCCGGTCGACCTCCACGTGATGCACGGCCTCAGTGGAATCATGATCAGGCAGATCGAGCAGGATCAGGCCGTGCAGAGGCGCTTGCCGATCGGCGTCCAGCACGGATTCCCGGCGCATCCGGCGCTCTGGCGGGACCTCGAGCCAGTCGAGGATGTCGTCTCCGCCGTCGCCCCACAGCGCCGACATCGGTAGCCGGGTCATTGGCCTGCGAGCGCCCACATCGGCGATGTCCATCCCGGCTAGAGCATTGAACAGGCTGGACTTCCCACTACCCGTCGCTCCGACCAGGGCGACCACGGTGTGAGCGGAGCCGAGTTGGACCCGGGCAACGGCCCGGTCGATCGTGGCCCTGGACCGCTCAACCAGATCTTGATCGAAATAGGCTCCGCCAGCGTCCAAGGCGTCCTCAATCGCAGCAGCCTGACTGGCGGTGCTCATCTGGGTTCGCTGGCTCATCCTGGACGGACCTTGTCGATGGCCGCAGCGGCGGCCAGGATCGCCTCTCCCTGCCGGTGATCGCTGGCTGCGCCGTCGAGAAACTGGCGCAGGCGGTTTCGTTCTCCATCCAGAAGTTGCGATGCCCGGTTTGCCAGGTCACCCCGGGCCGTGATGATCGCGGCCTGAATCCGGTCCTCCCCGGCGACGGTGGCCAGCACCTGTCGCGCCGCGGACACGCTTGGACTGGTGTTCTCCGGATGATCGGCATTCTCATCGATGGCCACCACGAACAGGACGTCCTTGACCGCAGCGGGATCAGCCGGGTTCTCCGGACCAGCGAGCTGTTCAGCAGCCTGGATCAGTCCTTCCCGCCAGTCCTGCAACGAACTTTCGACGTCGATCGCGACCGCACTGTTGCGAACCTGAGCACCGCGAGAAGCAAGGACCTGCGATCCGCCCGGCCGGCTGCGCCAGCGGGCCTCGGTGTCGTCCACCGCAGTCCGGATGGCCGATTGGATCGCGGTCGTGGCGGCCTGCGCGACCGGCAGATCGAGGGGGGTCGCAGCATCGGCCTCACCACGGATCGCTCCGGCGATCACATCGCCCAAGCCAGCGGCAGAACCGTTGAGCCGCCGGGTCAGGGTTCCACTGGCGATGGTCTCCTGCCAGCGCGCCAGCACATTCCCCGACAGCAGCGAGCCGTCGGTCAAGCCCGCCAGAAGGTCAGTGCGCACCCGCTGGAACACGGCATCCACGTCCTCCTGCAAGGCGACCCAGCCGTGGGCCTGGGCCACTACCGCCTGAGCCAGCAGGCCGGCCCGACTCGAGATGCTGCCCAGCACGCCTCTCAGCGTGCGGTCAGCGATCACGGTTCTGGATCGGTCGTCACCGGCGACCCGGCGCAACCAGGCCAGCAGCGGCTGAACGGCGCCGGTAGGCAGGAAGCCGTCCGGCCCCAATTCCGTCTCCGGGATGGTGAACAGCGGAGCACCACCGAGGCCCCGTTGGCTCAGCTGGGTCGCCAGGTGGACGCGAACCTCGTGCAACGCTTCGGGCGGCACCCGGTCGAGGACCACGGCGACGGCCACACCTCGGTCAGCCGCCTGCTTGAGCATGTCCCAGGGCATGGCATCGGCGTAACGGGCGGCGGTAGTGACAAAGATCCACAGATCGGCGGCGCCCAGCAGTTGCACGGCGAGATCCCGGTTGGTCTCGACCAAGCTGTCGATGTCCGGTGCGTCGATGATGGCCATGCCCGGAGTCAGGCCGTCGTGCGGTACCAGCCGGAGTCCAGTGATCCGGGGCGCATGCGGGTCGATCGGCTGCAGCGGCTCGGCGCCCTCCGACGTGATCCGTTCCAGGGCAGGCAGAATCCGCCGGGACATGAAGGCGCCCGAGTCATATGGATGATGCACCAGCACCGGCGAGCGCGTGGTCGGGCGCAGTACGCCCGAGCGGCTGACCTCACGTCGTACCAGTGAATTGGTGAGGGTCGACTTGCCCGCGCCGGTCGAGCCACCCAGAACAGCGAGCAGCGGCGCATCGCGTCGCTTGAGCCTGGGCAGCAGGTAGTCGTCGAGCTGGTTGAGCAGGCTGTCCCGCTCTTTCAAGGCAGTCTTCGCGCCGTCCACGTCCAGCCTGAACGACAGCGTGGCGATCTGAAGCCGGAGCCGCTCGACCGAGACGAGTAATTGGGTCCAGGCTGGATCCGGTTCTGTTGCAACAGTCTTGGGCTGGACCAGGGAAATGACAGGATGAACGACTGGCTGGTCCGCCGTGGTCCGCTCCGCCGGGGCCGGCTTCGCCACGATTCGCCCACTCTGATCCGAGCGTTCCGTGGCAGCGCCTGCCTGGCCTGCCTGGCCTGCCTCAGCGGGGGCCTGCTCCGGCTGAGGATCTGGCGGCTCCGGCCTGAGGCGGGCCGGGCGAACAGCGGGCTGCGTGTACCGGAAACTCTGAGCGGGCCTCGGGGCCGGCTTCGGTGCCGGTTTGGGGGCGGGAAGGTGGACGTGGTCAAGATCGTTCGTGGCCGCGTCGTCCGCGTCGTCCGCGTCGTCCGCGTCGTCCGCGTCGTCATCGTCGTCGGTGAGGTCGACGACGATAACTTCGCCGATGTCCGGAGAACCATCCTGAGCGGGAAGGTCGTGCTTGGAGTTCAGTGAAACTTCCGGCTGCCGGGTTCCGGAGGCGTCGCCAGCCGTGGAGGACGGAACATCGTCCGCTCGCACTGGCGCGTCATTCGCCGGCATGACTTCCTCCTCACTCAGACTCACCAGCATCATGAACCGGTGTCGCAGTGATCGCTACGCTACGTTCTCTGGCCGGCCGCGACTGCTCGCGACCCTCAACACATCGTCACCGCCTCGGCCGCACCGTGCTCGTTTCCCGGCCGCCCTGCCCCTGATCGGCGTAGGCATCACATCACTTGCGCAGGTCAGACGCATGGCGCAATGTCATAGCAATGCTAAGTGCTATGACGCTCTGCTGCCAGCACCGGCACTCAAAGTAATCAAACACTGCCAGGACGCCCCCTGTGCCGGGACTGCGACTAAACAGCTCATGACGGACTGCGCCAGCGCGATCCGATCCGCAGGATCTTGGACACCCCACTACCGAAGATCATCTCCACGATCTCAGTATCATTCGTACGCGAGAGCGTGGGCCGCCCTCGACGGGGCGGCTGACCTCCGCCTTGCGCTCGTAGCTCAGCGGATAGAGCAGTGGACTTCTAATCCGAAGGTCGCAGGTTCGAATCCTGCCGGGCGCACGTTTTCGCAGGTCAGAGGCCTGTCCTTGCTTCGATCTAAGTCGCCGAAGCGCCGCGTGACACGAACCGATCCTGAGTTCTTCGCGAAACCGCCCAAGCTTGTTGGCTGTAGCGAGCCGACGCTGCTATCGGCGCGGCCTAGCAGCCACTCTTCCTGTGCATCAGACTGTGAACTACAGTTGACAGATGGTCGAAGTCGTGAAGAGCGCGGCCTTCGATCGATGGCTACGCAAGCTAAGGGACGGCGGGCCGCCGCGCGAGTACAGGTTCGGATAGACCGCTTGACCAGCGGCAATCCAGGAGACGTCAGACCTGTCGGTAGCGGAGTCTCTGAGCTGAGGATCAACTACGGCCCGGGCTACCGGGTCTACTACCTGCAAGAGGCACAGCGGGTGATCGTCCTCCTCTGTGGTGGCAACAAATCCACCCAGGAAGACGACATCCAACAAGCCCAGCGGATCGCAGCCGAATGGCGTACCAAGGAGGACAAGGGCGATGAGTAAGAAGACTGGGACCTTTTCGGCCTACGACACGGCCGACTACCTGACGAGCACCGATGAGGCCGCCGCCTATCTTGAAGCTGCCATCGACGAGGCCGGAGACGACTCTGCCTTCATCGCCAACGCTCTAGGTGTCATTGCGCGATCCGGCAACCTCAGCGAACTTGCCCGCCAGGTTGGCATGAGCCGCGAAGGCCTCTACAAAGCACTATCCAACGACGGAAACCCCAGCTTTGCCACCATCTTCAAGGTCGCCAATGCCCTCGGCCTGCGACTTCACTTTGAATCCGTCGCATGACACGGTTCGTGGCACAAGACACGCCAAGACGGGACTGGAGCTCAACCCAATTTGTGAGACTCGGGCGAATCACGAGCAAGTCCTCGCTCCTGCCTGACGTAATCGGCAGCGTCAATGGAGAAGTGACTTAGTCGACAATCTGTGTGGATGTCCTTGCGTTTCCCCGTACGTGGACGTGGCGCACGCCATAGCGTTCGGCCATGGGCTTCTCAGTCAAGCTTGCGCCCGGGGTTCGGGTGCGGGCATCTAGCCGTGGGTTGCGTACCAGCGTGGGGGCGCGGGCAGCACGTATCCATGTCGGCGCGGGTCGTACCGGTTTCTCATCTGGCGCGGGGCCGGTCGGGTTTTATACGACGCTGGGCAGCAAAGGATCAGGGCGCTCAGGTTCGGGACCTTGCTCCTTTTCCGGCGTGTCCACCGGCGCCTCGTCGCGAGCATTGGCGGCCGCCCTCAAGGCCCAAGAAGCGCAAGCACTCTCAGAAGCAATCAGCAGCATCCTGGATCTCCACCGTCCTGATTTCCCACCCGCAGCACCCCCGATCGCCGCCGCCCCTCCCCCACCAGACCTCGAAAGCATCCGGGTGCGGAATCGCAAGGC
>CALMAR010000274.1 GCA_937859855.1 uncultured Kineosporia sp. | reverse complement strand
CTCCCAGGCAGATACCGAGAACGGGGACCGCAGCGGCCACCGCCTGGCTCAGCAGCCGCCGGGTGCTGGGCAGCCAGGGCGCCACATCGTCGTCCAGCGCTCCCATCTCACCGCCCAGCACGATCAGCCCGCCGATTCCGCTGAGATCGGGCGGCAGCGGGTCGCCCAGATAGGGCCGCAGCACCCGGACCTCGGTTGATGGATCGGTCCCCAGTGGCGCGGCCATCAGGTCCAGCGAGGCATCACCCTCGTGTTCGATCACGACCAGCCGCATCTCAGGCTCCCGGTTGCAGCATGACGGTCATTACAGCGCGGTCAGATATCGTTTCAGCTCGAAAGGCGTGACCTGGCGCCGGTACTCGGTCCATTCCTCGCGCTTGTTCCGGAGGAAGAAGTCGAACACGCCCTCGCCCAGCGTCTCGGCCACCAACTCGGAGTTCTCCATGATCCGGCAGGCGTCGGACAGGCTCTCCGGAAGCCGGGTGATGCCCATCGCCCGGCGCTCGTGCTCAGTCAGCGACCAGACGTTGTCGTCCGCGCCCGGCGGCAGATCCAAGCCGTCCTCGATTCCCTTGAGCCCAGCGGTCAGCATCACCGCGAAAGCCAGGTAGGGGTTGCAGGCACTGTCCAGGGCTCGGTACTCCACCCGGGTCGACTGGCCCTTGCCCGGTTTGTACATCGGCACCCGGATCAGCGCGGATCGGTTGTTGTGCCCCCAGCAGACGTAGGCCGGGGCCTCGTGGCCACCCCAGAGCCGCTTGTACGAGTTCACCCACTGGTTGGTCACGGCGGTGATCTCGGCCGCGTGCTGCAGTAGCCCGGCGATGAACTGACGGCCGGTTTTGCTCAGCTGGAACTCGGCGCCCGCCTCGTGGAAGGCGTTGCGGTCACCCTCGAACAGGGAAAGATGGGTGTGCATACCGGATCCAGGATGAGCGCTGAGCGGCTTGGGCATGAAGGTGGCGAACAGCCCCTGCTCCAGCGCGACCTCCTTGATCACGGTCCGGAAGGTCATGATGTTGTCGGCCATGCTGAGTGCGTCGGCATAGCGCAGATCGATCTCGTTCTGCCCGGGTCCGGCCTCGTGGTGGCTGAACTCGACCGAGATGCCCATCGACTCCAGCACCCCGATCGCTGCCCGGCGGAAGTCGTGGGTGGTGCCGCGCGGAACGTGGTCGAAATAGCCGGCCTGGTCCACCGGGTCCGGCTCGAAGCCGGGGACCAGCTGATCCTTGATCAGATAGAACTCGATCTCGGGGTGGGTGTAGAAGGTCAGCCCATGCTCGGCGGCCCTGGCCAGCGCTCGCTTCAGCACGTTGCGGGGGTCCATCAGAGCGGGTTCGCCGTCCGGGGTCATCACGTCGCAGAACATCCGGGCCGTGCCCTGGTGATCGCCGCGCCAGGGCAGCACCTGGAACGTGCTGGGGTCGGGCCGGGCCAGCATGTCCGCCTCGTGTACCCGGGCCAGCCCCTCGATCGCCGACCCGTCGAAGCCGATGCCTTCGGAGAACGCGGATTCCAGCTCAGCCGGAGCCACCGCCACCGATTTCAGCGAACCGAGGACGTCGGTGAACCACAACCGGACGAACCGGATGTCGCGTTCCTCGATGGACCGGAGGACGAACTCCTGCTGCCTGTCCATGAGATCCCTTCACTACGTCCTGATCGCGCAGTACGACCCCTCACATGGTGACGCATCAGGCGTCATCGGCAGAACGCCAGCGGCGGTGAAACCAGAATTGTGATCCCCGGCACTCAGCTCAGCGCTTGTTCGGTGCACAGACCGGGCGGCCCCGGGTGTTGCATGGATGGATCAGGCCGCAACGCTGCGACCGCACTCCCAGGAGGTTGTCGTGATCGATTCCGTTGGGCCAGTGGCCGCGCTCGCTCCTCGCCGGATCCGGGTGCACCATCTGCGCCAGTTCAAGGAGCGCGGGCAGAAGTGGGCCATGCTCACCGCCTACGACCAGTTCTCGGCCAGCATCTTCGATCAGGCCGGCATCCCGGTGCTGCTGGTCGGAGACTCCGCGGCGAACATCGTCTATGGCTATCAGACCACCGTCCCGGTGACCATGGACGAGATGCTGCCCCTGGTCCGGGCGGTGAGCCGGTCCGCGTCGCGGGCGCTGGTGGTGGCTGATCTGCCTTTCGGCAGCTACCAGGCTGGGCCCCAGCAGGCTCTGTCGGCGTCCGTGCGGATGATGAAGGAGGGCGGGGCCCACGCGGTCAAGTTCGAGGGCGGCCGGGCGGTGGCGGCGTCCATCCAGGCCGTCTCTCAGGCGGGCATCCCGGTGATGGGCCACCTCGGTTTCACCCCGCAGAGCGCGCACGCCCTGGGCGGCCACCGGGTTCAGGGCCGGGGAGCCGCCGCCGACCGCCTGATCGAGGATGCGCTGGCAGTACAGGAAGCGGGTGCGTTCGCTGTGGTGCTGGAAATGGTGCCCTCGGCGGTGGCAGCGCAGGTGACCAAGACGCTGGACATTCCCACCATCGGCATCGGCGCCGGCCCGGAAACGGATGCGCAGGTGCAGGTGTGGACCGACATCGCCGGGCTGTACAACGGCAAGCCGCTCCGGCACGCCAAGCGCTACGCCGACATGCACGCCGTGCTCACGAAGGCGGTGCAGGACTACGCGAACGAGGTCCAGCAAGGCGTCTTTCCCGGGCCCGAGAACTCGTTCGAGGAGTAGCCCGGCCCACTTCCATGATCACCGGCTCAGCCCGGCGAAGTGGGCTGGGAACCGCACTTCAGCGGGCCGGACCGGCGACCATGGCGAAAGGCGCCCGGAGGAAGCCGGGCGCTCAGCTGGCGTGGCGGCTCAGTGCGACCAGCACGCCGGCGACCGCGAAGTGCTTGTTGCTGCCCAGGTCGCGCACGGTCTTGATCCCCAGCGCGCTGGACAGCTTCTCGGCGTCCGCCTCGGTAACCCCGGCCAGGGCCGACACCGGCGCGCTGAGAATCTCGTCCAGCGACTTGTCCTCGTACGCCTTGTCCAGCGCCTTGCTCAGATCCGCCGAGATAGCCATGACTTGACCTCCATCGTCATCGAAGAGGGCGCCACAGTAGCGGGATCTGGGCACCGCGGCCGGGGTAACGTCGGGACATGAGTGACCTCACCGTCGGCTACGCGGCCATGCTGGAACAGTTCGCGCCGCAGGACGCCGTGGCCTACACCGCCCTGGCCGAGCAGCACGGCTTCAGCGGCTGCATGGCCGCCGACCACTTCCAGCCCTGGATCCCGCGGCAGGGCAACGCCTCATTTGTCTGGAGTGTGCTGGCTGCGGTCGGCGAGCGCACCCGCGGCGACCTGGGCCCGGGTGTGACCTGCCCCAGCTTCCGCTTCCACCCGGCGATCGTGGCGCAGGCTGCGGCCACCACCGAAGCGATGTATCCCGGCCGGTCCTGGCTCGGGCTGGGGACGGGCGAGGCGCTGAACGAGCACGTGGTGCCCGGCTACTGGCCCGAGGCCGGCGAGCGGTCGCTCCGGATGTGGGAAGCGATCGAGATCATCAACAAGCTGTTCCAGGGATCACTGGACGGCAAGGACGTCAAGCACGACGGCAAGTACTTCAAGCTGGAGAGCACCCGGCTGTGGACCATGCCGGAGCAGGCCCCGCCGATCCTGGTCGCGACCGCTGGGCCGATCAACGCGAAGAAGACCGGCAGGTTCGCCGACGGCATGATCACCGTCGGGGCACCGCTGGAGAAGATCAGCGGGCTGTTCGGCAAGTTCGCCGAGGGAGCCAAGGAAGCCGGCAAGGACCCGGATCCGATGCCCAAGATCCTTCAGTTGCATCTGTCCTGGGCCGCCACCGACGAGGAGGCGATGACCAACGCCGTCACCGAATGGCCCAACGGCGGGATGAAGTTCGGTAAGGCCGACATCCGCTCACCGTTCGACTTCGAGCAGATGGCCACTCTGGTCCGGCCGGAGGACTTCGAGGGCCGGATGGTGATCAGCAGCGATCCGGACATCCACCGGGCGAACATCCAGAAGTTCGTGGACCTCGGCTTCGACCGGATCTACCTGCACAACGTCGGCCGCAATCAACAGGAGTGGATTGAGGTGTTCGGCCGAGAGGTGCTGCCCAAGCTGAGCCGCTGATGCAGCCCCCGAGAGGATCGGTCTCCCTGATCAGTCGTCGTCACCCTCGCGCCAGCGGCGATCCTCCTCGTCCCACTCCTCCGTCCGCTTGCGCGCCGTCTCCAACGCATTGGCCGCCGCCTCGTAAGTCGGATAGGGACCGAGCAGATCCTGGGCCTGGCCCCGATTGGCCAGCTCCTCAACCTGCCCCGTCGCGGTGTTGTAGAAGAACTGCGTGCCCTCGCTCATGATCACGACACTAACCCTCCGCCGTCCGGGCGCAAGCCCATCGACGAAGATCGTCCCGCCTGATCCCAGGTTCCAGCCCCGTCCCAATCCGGCGGCCGGACACTAGACTGATCGGATGAGTCAGACCATCTCGCCCGCGCCCGGACGCGCCGCCGCGGTGGGCCCGCTGGTTCCCGGCGTGGTCTCCCCGGTTCGCCCGGTTCCGCGGGATCTGCCCGCACCGGCGTACATCTGGCAGGACCGGCCCGCTCCCTTCACCGGGCCGGAGGTGAAGAGTCCCGAGATCATCCGGCGGATGCGGGTGGCTGGCCGGATCGCGGCTCAGGCTCTGGCCGAGGTGGCCAGCCACATCCGCCCCGGAGTGACCACCGACGAACTGGACCGGATAGGTCACGAGTTCATGCTGGCACACGACGCCTACCCATCCACCCTGGGCTACAAGCATTTCCCGAAGTCGTTGTGCACCAGCGTGAATGAAGTGGTCTGTCACGGAATCCCCGACTCCACCGAACTGGCCAACGGAGACGTCGTCAACGTCGACATCACCGCCTTCGTCACCATCGACGGCATCGGCGTGCACGGCGACACCGACGCCACCTATCTGGTCGGTGATGTCGATGAGGAGTCGCGGCTGCTGGTCGAACGCACCCATGAGGCGATGATGCGCGGGATCAAGGCGGTCAAACCGGGCCGTCAGCTGAACGTGATTGGCCGGGTGATCGAGGCCTACGCCAAGCGGTTCGGTTACGGCGTGATCCGCGACTTCACCGGGCACGGGATCGGCACCGCCTTCCACTCGGGACTGGTGGTCCCGCATTACGATGCCGCCCCGGACTACGCCACCGTGATCGAGCCCGGGATGACCTTCACCATCGAGCCGATGCTCACCCTCGGCACCCACGAGTGGCAGATGTGGGACGACGGCTGGACGGTGGTGACCAAAGATCGGCGACGCAGCGCTCAGTTCGAACACACCCTGCTGGTCACCGAGAGCGGAGCAGAGATCCTGACCCTGCCCTGACCTCGGCACTCCTGGATCGGAAGGAAGGCGCGGCATGACGGCAACGCATGGATTCGGCATCGACATCGGCGGTTCGGGAATCAAGGGCTGCCCGGTCGACCTGTCCGTCGGGAAGTTCGCGGACGAGCGGCTCCGGATTCCGACCCCGTCACCGTCCACCCCGCAGGCGATCGCCGCAGTGGTGAGCCAGATCGTCTCGTCGTTCGAGAACCAGACCGGCGACGAGCCGATCGGAGTCACCTTCCCGGCGGTGATCCAGCGCGGCGTCGCCCGCTCAGCGGCCAACGTGGACCAATCCTGGATCGGCACCGACGTCGACCGGCTGTTCACCGCCCAGATTGGCCGGCCGGTGCACGTGGTCAACGACGCCGACGCAGCCGGAGTGGCCGAAGCCCGCTACGGCGCGGCCAAAGGCGTACCGGGGGTGGTGATCATGGCGACCCTGGGGACCGGAATCGGCACGGCCCTGTTGCTGGACGGCCAGCTGGTGCCCAACACCGAACTGGGACACTTGGAGATCGACGGTCACGACGCCGAGTCCCGCGCCGCCGACAGTGCTCGCGAACGTGAAGATCTGAACTGGGAGAAGTGGGCCAAGCGGCTGCAGCGCTACTTCGAGACACTCGAGAAGCTTTTCACTCCGGATCTTTTCGTAGTCGGAGGTGGAGTCAGTAAGAAGAGCGACAAGTATCTGCCGCTGCTGTCGCTGCGCACGCCGATCATTCCGGCCCAGTTGCTAAACGACGCCGGCATCATCGGCGCGGCCGTGCTGGCCACCGAACTGCTGGCCCCTTCCACCGCCAGCGTGGCCCCGCAGCCGGGAAACTAACGCCCGGCTGGACGGGCGGGGTCACCGGTCCGGTAAGGGCGGCAGGGTCACCGTCGGGTCGCCCAGGATGACCATGCTCTGCCGGTCCATGGCGGTCAGCTGCAGCCGGGTCAGCCGGGGCAGCACGGCGTCGTCGCCGGTCTGGTTCCGCTGCCGCAACGCGGTGGCGTACTGGGCGTACAGCTCACCCACTCCGGCCCGGTAGTCCGCGAACGCCAGGCCCAGCGGCTGCCGGGCGAGGAACAGGTTGGTGGACAGCGCGTTCACGATGTCCCCACCCAGCCCCTGCCCGGTGTCCGCCACCCGCAGGGTGAGGTCGAAGGTCGGCTCCACGTGCCCGATCACGGCTCGGACCGGGTTCTTCCGGCCGAGCAGCCGCAACGCGGCGGGCGCGACCGTCGAGCCAAGGCTGGCCACCTCATTGATCACCGCCAGAGCGGTGGTGCCCTGGTTCAGCAGACCGGCGTACTTGCTGGGCCCCTCGGAGCCAGCCGAGCAACAGGCCTGCGAATGCCAGATCGCCCCGCCCGGCATCGCGGCGTCCACGGCGTCAACATCGATCATCTGCCGGGCGTCGTCCACCGGCTGGCCCAGCACAGCCCGCAGCTGCTCACCGGAGCCTTCGGCCACCCCGTGGCTGGAGGTCACCACCAGCGCGGGTTGCTGCGCGGCCAGCGCGGCCAGCAAGCCAGCACCGGTGGCCTGATCGTCCACCAGATGGGTGAACCGGGGCAGCCGCTTGTCGGTCAGCCGGGCGGCCAGCGGACCGGCGATCACCGCGCGCATCTGGGCGGTGATGTCACCGAGGTCGACGGTCCACATCAGCGGCGCCTGGACGTCGATCTCGCTGTCCTTGAAATCGTTGATCAGAGCGGTGATGTAGTGGTCCAGCGCATCTCCGGTCAGCGGCAACCGGCCGACCGCGCGGCGATTGCTCAGCTCGTACTGCACCGGCCAGGGCACGGACTCAGGACCGCCGATGATCAGCACATAGCGGGGGATCTGGCCGAGCCCGGTGCCGAAGCCGGACAGCCGATCGGGCGGCTGTGAGCTGCCGTCAGGAAAGTAGCGGCGGACCGTTCCGGGCGGCAGGTTCGGGTCCCAGCGCAGCATCACCGTGCCCGGCCGGGCCTGGAGCAGATCGCGGACGGGGGGTTCGGCGTCCAGCGCCAGCGCCTTGTCGGCTGGGGCCGCGTCCGACTCGGCCAGCAGGATCCCGTAGCCGACGGCAGGGCTGCACCAGTCTCTCTGGTCCGCCGGTTCGCCGAGGTCGAGAACCTGCTGAGACCTGGGCAACAGGCCCAGCGTTCCCCACAGCGGCGCGCGGGCGTCCAGCGCGGCGGTGGCCTCCTGCGAGCCGGTCCAGGCGTTGATCGCGATCTCGGCCGGGAGGTCGTCAGCGCTCATCCGGCATCTCACCCCTGCGGGCCGGCTACCACCGGCGGGACGACCAGCAACGGCGCGCCAGCCAGCCCGGCCAGATCGGCCTGCGCCTGGGCGATCCGTTCCCTCAGCTCCTGGATCATGCCGGGGTTCGCCGTGGCCGGGTCCTGGGTGGCCAGCACTCCAGTGAGCTGATCAAGCCTGCCCCTCAGCTCAGCGAAGCGATCACCCTGGGCCGGCGAAGGAGCCAGAAACACCAGCAGCGGGTCCTCCTGGGCGTACAGCACCGGGTCAGTCCAGGAGTCCACCTGATCCGGTGTCCCGGCCGCCATCACCACCCGGGGTGCGGTCATCACCTGGGCCCAGTCGAGCTGCCGGATGCCCGGCTGGCCACCGGGGCCGGGCCGCGCCGCCAGCTGAACCAGCTTGATCACCTCGGGATAGAGCGCCTGGCAGAACACATCGGTGTCGGTCAGGTCCACCAGGCGACGCATTCCGATCACCGCGGGCAGGCCGCTGGAGACCATCTCGTGGGCAGCGGCCAGCCCCTCCCGGCCCTGACCGGCCGCCCCCGCCTGAGCCGACTGACACGAGGCGAGGACCACCAGCCACGGGTTGGCCGGCAACAGGGCGGAGATGAAGTCCGGTAGTGCCATCCGCACCGAACCGGTGTCGCCGGCGTCTGGCGCGATCTGGGCCCGGTCGAAGTCGGCGGCATTGGCGAAGGCGAGGGTGCGCAGCCCAGCCGCGTTGCTGCCGCCGTGGCAGAGCACATGCAGCAGATGCGGCCGGGAATCGGTGATCTGCTGCGCCAGCGACGGAGCGGTGGGGGCGATCAGCTCGGCGGTCGCTCCGGCGGCCGTGGCCCGGTCCCGCACCGTGGCACTGCCGGAGATCACATGCAGCAAGATCGGAAGGGCCGCCCCGGCGCTCACGGCGTCCAGCAGGACCTCGAGCTGCGGAAGGGCGTCGCGGCCAGCGGCCGACAACACGGCCACCAGCCGCAGCGGCGGGGCGAACACGCGGGGGGCCAGTTCGCCCGCCTCGTTCGCGATCCGGCCCATCGGGCGGCGCTGATCCAGGGCGAAGAAGCCGTTGGTCGCCTGGTCGTAGATCTGTTCCCAGGCCACCACATCAGCCAACTCGGTGCGCATCCGGAAGTAGACCGGAGCCGGCTCCGCCACCAGCGGCCGGCCACGTAGCAGGGCCCGCCCCTCGCTGACCGCCTGGCTCTCGCACAGCA
>CALMAR010000273.1 GCA_937859855.1 uncultured Kineosporia sp. | reverse complement strand
CGGAGAGCCGGGCCGCGGCGGCCGCGGCGCAGGCGGCCCAGGCGGTGGCCGAGGAACGGCTCCGGATCGCCCGGGAGATGCACGACGTGGTGGCGCACAGCATGTCGCTGATCGCCGTCCAGGCGGGGGTCGGCGCGCACCTGATTCAGGCCGACCCGGCGGCGGCGGGGAAAGCGCTGGACGTGATCGCGGATACCAGCCGGGAGGCCCTGGCCCAGGCCCGGTCGGTGATCGGGCTGCTTCGTAGCGGGGACGATGCACAGCCGTCGCTGCCGGGCCTGGCTGCGGTGCCCCCGCTGGTGCAGGGAGTGCGGGAAACTGGCCTGTCGGTTGAGCTTTCGGTGCATGGCTCCTTCGACGAGGTGTCGGCCGCCGTGGATCTGGCCGCGTTTCGAATCGTGCAGGAGGCCCTGACCAACGCCGTGCGGCACTCGCCCGGACAGCCGGTGTCGGTCCAGATCAGCCGCAACGGATCGAACCTGGACATCGATGTGGCGGGTCAGGGGCGGCCCGGTGATCGGGGCCCGGCTGATCAGACTCCGCCCAGGTTCGGCGGCTTCGGCCTGATCGGGCTGCGGGAGCGGGCCAGCCTGGTCGGGGGCGACCTGAGCGCGGGCCGCACCAGCGGCGGCGGATTCCGGGTCAGCGCCCGGCTCCCGGTGCGAGGGCGGCCGTGATCCGGGTCGCGGTCGTGGACGATCAGGAGCTGGTCCGCGGGGCGTTCATCGTGCTGCTGAACGCGACCGAGGGACTGGAGGTGGTCGGGCAGGCTGGGGATGGCTGGGCCGCGCTGAGGCTGGCCCGTCAGGTCAGGCCGGATGTGATGCTGATGGACATCCGGATGCCCGGCTTGGACGGGCTGGACGCGACCCGGCGGATCGTGGCCGACGAGACCTGCGCCGGCATCAGGGTTCTGGTGCTGACCACGTTCGACGATGACGACCTGGTGCAGGCCGCGATCCGGGCCGGAGCCAGCGGTTACCTGCTCAAGGATGTCCGCCCGCAGCAGCTGATCGAGGCGATCGAAGTGGTCGCCCGGGGTGATGCACTGCTGTCGCCGAGCGTGACCCGGCGGCTGATCACGCTGTTCGCCTCCCTGCCAGTGTCGGCGCCGGCCGATCCGGCCGCCGTGGCCGGACTGACCGAGCGGGAGCGCGAGGTCCTGGCCGCGATCGCCCGGGGCCGGTCGAACCAGGAGGTCAGCGCCGAACTGCACATCGGCTACGGCACCGTGAAGACGTACGTCAGTTCTCTGCTGGCCAAACTGAACTGCCGGGACCGGGCTCAGCTGGTGATGTTCGCCTACGAATCAGGGGTCGTCGTCCCCGGCCGGTAGAATCGGAGCCCGGCATAGGCTCCGCCGATGGCATATCTGCACGCGACGGCCACGCTGACACCCTCCAAGCTGGAGCTGATCCAGGGCTGGCTACCGAGCCGGGAGTGGTGCCACGATCTGGGCGCCGGCCAGGCGGACCGGCTGGCGTCGTACCGGCTGGACGATCCGGACGACCGGGTCGGCCTGGAGGGCCACCTGCTGCGAGCGGCCAGCGGCGCCGTGCTGCATGTACCCCTGACCTATCGGGACGCACCCCTGAGCGGGTCCGATCAGCATCTCCTGGGCACCGCCCAGCATTCGGTGCTGGGCACCCGCTGGGTGTACGACGCCTGTGCCGATCCGGTGTTCGCGGCGGCGCTGGCCACTGTGGTGCTGACTGGGGGGACCCAGGCCGAGGAACTGGCCGGCGACGAGAACGGGGTGCACCGCCAGCCGCCCAGCGTCACCGTGGCCGGCAGTGGGACACCGGGCACAGCGGTGCCGCGCATTCTGGCTCTTACCGTACGTGACGCCGGTCAGACCTCGGTGATCCAGGCCGGCCAGCTGCGGGTGACGGTGGCCCGGGTGGTGGGTGCAGCCGTGCTGTCGCCGTTCACCCTGACCGGTAGCTGGGCTGGAACGTCCGGCGCTGTCCTCGCCGGGGTGACCCAGCGACCGCCGGGGTGACCGAGGTTTCAGCCGAATCGGCTCAGATACTGTTCGGCCAGATCGCAACTCTGCGCCGTATATTGGGCGCCCATGGACCGGGCCAGTTCGGTCCCGGAATGCGACCCGATCCAGGCCACCAGCAGCAGCCGTCGCATCATCACGAATGACGGGAGCTCCTGCTCGTCGGCGGAGCTCAGCGGGCGAACCGTCCGGTAGCCCCCGACCCAGGAATCCATCAGCTCCGGCACCCGCGGATCGTGCTCGAAGAAGCTCACCGCGGAACCGAAGTCGTACATGAACCAGCCATAGCCGCAGTCATCGAAATCGATCACCTGAGTCTGGCCGTGATCAACCAGCAGGTTCGCCAGCCGGAGATCGGCGTGGATCAGGCCGAACCGGTCCCGGCCGCGGCCGAACCGGGTCAGCCGCTCTCTCAGGGTCTGGTCCGTCCGGGCCAGGATCGCTCGCTCGGAATCCCCCACAGCCATGCCGTGCTGCCACCGTCCCCAGCGGGCGACGTCGCCGAAAGCGGCCTCATAGTCCCAGGCGAAGCGGCGAAAGTGTCCCGGTGGCAACCATTCACGGACGTGGACATGCAGGCGGGCGGTGACCGCGCCGAGCAGCCCGAACCACTCGGGCAGGGCGGCGTCCCGCAGGTCCGGTTCGTGACCCGGTAACCACTCGAACTGCACGACGTGGCGCGGTTCATCGTGACCGTCCTCGGGCAGCACCAGCACTCGCTGCCCGTCCGGGGCCGCGATCACCCGAGGGGTGATCAGCCCGGCCTGGTGCCGCACCGCTTCCAGCCAGGCCAGCTCGGATTCAATGGACGCGGTGTCGTGATAGCCGCGCCGATGCACGCGCAGCACTCTGCGGGTGCCCGTCGACGGGTCATCCACTGCGAAGGTGGCGTTCTCGCTGACATTCAGCAGCGTCAGCCGGCTGTCCGGAGCCAGTCCGAAGCGCGAAACCGCTTGCTGCACGGTGGGATGAAGTCGCGCGGCGACGTCATCGCCGGACAGATCGTGCGAGCTCATCGAAGCGCGTCCAGAGTGCTGGCGGCGTCGGCGGGCCATACGACCATCAAACATCAACGAACCCGGCGCTGGAATGAACGGGGGTGCATCCGCGGCCGCGCAGCTTCACCCCACTCTTCGGCCCCGGTCCTGGCATCGCCCCCTCTGGACAAAACCGGCACCTCGGCGTCATGTTCGAAGCCGGACGACGACGCGGAGGTCGAGATGGCCGAGATGACAGGTCAGGTCGCTCTGGTGACCGGCGGGGTACGAGGAATCGGCGCCGCGATCAGCCGCCGGCTGGTGGGCCGCGGGGTGGTGGTCGCCGCTGGCTACTCGCGGGATTCAACCGGGGCGGTGCGTTTCGCTGACGAGTTCGGCGACAAGATCAGCATCCACCAGGGCAACATCGGGTCGTCCGGTGACTGCGAACGAGTGATCGGTGAGGTGCTGGAGAAACATGGCCGCCTCGACATCCTGGTGAACAACGCGGGTATCACCGCCGATCGCACCGTGCGCAGAATGGCGCCCGAGGACTGGGATCGAGTGGTGCAGGTGAACCTGTCGGGAGCGTTCTACCTGTGCCGCGGGGTTCTGCAGCACATGCTCGACCGCGGCTCGGGCCGGATCATCAACATCAGCTCGATCATCGGCGAGGCCGGCAACATCGGCCAGGCCAACTATGCCGCGGCCAAGGCTGGCCTGTTCGGGCTGACCATGAGCCTGGCTCAGGAGACCGCGCCCAAGGGGATCACGGTGAACGACGTCGCCCCCGGTTACATCGCCACTGACATGGTGGCCGCGGTGCCCCAGGAGGCACTGGACAAGGTGGTCGCCAAGATCCCGGTCGGCCGGCTGGGTCAGCCGGATGAGGTGGCCCGGGTGGTGGAGTTCCTGGCCGACCCGGATTCCAGCTTCATCACCGGGCAGATCTTCTCCGTCAATGGGGGTCAGTACATGTGAGCTGCTGGCGGATGCCGAGAAGGTCACCAGGACTGTGCGGTTGCGTCCGAACCACTGATCATTAGCATCGGGCGTTGACGGCCATCCCTCTCGTTCGGAATGACCCTCGCAATCCGCGCCTGTTCACACCATCCGGCCAGCTTGCTGGCCCGCCATGGGAGGTGCCGACAACGATGTTGGCTGCAACGAACCTGCGTCTCGACACCACCTGGGTCGATTATTCGCTCGTCGCTTTCTATTTCGTCATCGTGCTCGGGATCGGTGTGCTGGCCCGGCGATCCGTGTCCTCCAGCATGGACTTCCTGCTCTCCGGCCGGTCGCTGCCAGCCTGGGTGACCGGTTTGGCCTTCATCTCGGCCAACCTGGGCGCTATCGAGCTGATCGGCATGGTGGCCAACGGCGTTCAGTACGGCCTGCCGACCGTGCACTACTACTGGATCGGCGCCATTCCGGCGATGGTCTTCCTCGGCATCGTGATGATGCCGTTCTACTACGGCAGTGAAGCCCGCAGCGTGCCCGAGTTCCTGGGCAAGCGCTTCAACCACACCACGCAGCGGGTGAACGCCGTCACCTTCGCGCTGTCGTCGGTGCTGATCGCCGGCGTGAACCTGTATTCGCTGGGCCTGATCCTGGAGGCGCTGCTGGGCTGGTCATTGGGGGTGGCCATCCCGATCGCCGCGCTGGTGGTGCTGTCCTACACCGTGCTGGGGGGGTTGTCCGCCGCGATCTACAACGAGGTGCTGCAGTTCTTCGTCATCCTGGCCCTGCTGATTCCGATGACCGTGGCCGGCCTGGCCCGGGTCGGCGGCTGGTCCGGGCTGAAGCAGAAGGTCTCAGCCGCTGGCAATGGAGCCGAGCTGCACTCCTGGCCGGGCACGCCGCTGACGGAGATCCACAATGACTTCCTGTCGGTCGTCGGAATTGTCTTCGGTCTCGGCTTCGTGCTCTCGTTTGGTTACTGGACAACCAATTTCGCCGAGGTCCAGCGCGCTCTGTCGGCCCGGAACATGTCGGCCGCCCGGCGCACGCCGATCATCGGCGCCTATCCCAAGGCCTTGATCCCGCTGGTGATCGTCATCCCCGGCATGATCGCCAGCGTGCTGGTTCCGGCGCTGACCACCCTGAGGCAGGGCGGCAAGACCGACGTCACCTACAACAACGCGCTATCCCTGCTGATGAACGAGGTGCTCCCCAACGGCCTGCTCGGGGTGGCGCTGGCCGGTCTGCTGGCCGCGTTCATGGCCGGCATGGCCGCCAACGTCAGCTCGCTCAACACCGTGTTCACCTACGACCTGTGGCAGGACTGGGTCCAGCCCGGCCGATCCGACCGCTACTACCTCCAGGTCGGGCGGGTGGTCACCGTGGCCGGATGCATCCTCGCGGTGGGGACGGCGTTCATCGCGGGCGGCTACCAGAACCTGATGGACTACATCCAGGCGCTGTTCAGCTTCTTCAACGCGCCCCTGTTCGCCATCTTCATCCTCGGCCTGTTCTGGAAGAGGATGACCGGCACGGCCGGCTGGACCGGGCTGGTCTCCGGCACCATCGCTGCCGTGGTGGTCGACGTCCTGGTTCGGACCGATGTGCTGGACCTGTCCAGCCAGGCCGGCAGCTTCGTCGGAGCCAGCGCCGCCTTCGTGGTGGGAATCGCTGTGGCCGTCGTGGTTTCGATGGTTACCCAGCCCAAGCCCGACACTGATCTGGCGGGCCTGACCTGGTCGCTGCGAAGCCGGGCGGAGAAGGCCCCACCCGAGCAGGGTGACCACGGCTGGTACCGCTCGCCGGTCACGCTCGGCGCTGGAGTTCTGGCCCTCACTGTGATCCTCTACATCGTTGTCTAGGGAGTGACCGGCATGTCCGAGGAAGAGCCAGCCAGCGCCGCATCGACCCTGTTCGATCTGCGCACGGTGATCGCGATGCTGTTCATCGTCTATGGCGTCGTGCTGACGATCATGGGCATCACTTCGAACAGCAAGGAGGACCAGGCCAAGGACGGCGGAATCAACATCAACCTGTGGACCGGACTGGTCATGATCGTGGTCGCTGGATCGTTCTTCGCCTGGGCCTATCTGCGGCCCCTGCACCCGGTGGCCGGCGTAGTAGAGCCGGGGACCTCCAGGACAGGCGGGCACTGAAGGCCTCCGGATTGACCGCCGCGTGGTCTGAGCGCGAACTGGAGCGCATCAATGCGGCCGGTGAACTGCTCATCGCCGTCAAGCGCACCGGCGGTGCCTGGCACCGATGGACACCGATCTGGGTGGTCTGCGCGGATGGGCAGGTGTACGTGCGATCGTGGTACCGGCGCGACACCGGATGGTTCGGTCTTGCGCTGCGCTCGCAGCAGGCCCGGATCCGCGTTCCGGGACTGGAAGCCGGCGCCGCGATCGAGGACGTGGGAGAAGCAAGCGCCGAACTACGGCGAAGCATCGACACCGCGTACCGCCTCAAGTACGGAAATTCTGCCAGCGCCTCCATGGTGACTGCGGCTGCTGCCGCGACAACCCTGCGGCTCAGCCCGGAACTGGACACCCGGTGATGGTTGTCTTGCGGGCCGTCCAGGCGAAGAGTTGGAGCATGACCAGCAGGAAATGGAACGAACTCAGTGTCCGGACGCGCCGGGTGATCATCACGGGTGCTGCTCTTGAAGGCGCACTCAAGGTCGCTGCCCTGGTAGACCTGGTACGGCGCCCAGCTGCTCAACTCAGGGGGTCCAAGCCTGTCTGGGCGACCGCTATCGTGCTGATCAACTCAGCGGGTGCGGTGCCGATCGCCTACTTCAGGTATGGCCGGGTCCGGCGGCCCGCTGGGTCCTGATCCTCCTCCCCCGGCTAGTCCTTCGGCTGGGTCTGTCTGGCGTGCGCGGCCGCCCGCGTCGTCTCCGGCAGAAGCGCCGCGGCCGCGGTCTGCACCTTGTTGATCGCCGATCCCGCGACCACCGAGTCCTTACCAGCCATCAGTGCTTCGAAGCCTTGCTTGGCCACCTCGGCCGGGTCGTCCTTACTGCTCTGCCCGGCGGTGGTGTTCTGCATCCCGGCCCGCTCGAAGAACTCGGTGTCGGTCGGGCCGGGCTGCAGCGCGGTCACGCTGACGCCGCTGTCCTTCAGCTCGTACCGCAGAGCCTGAGCGAAGGACTGGATGAAAGCCTTGGACGCCGCGTAGGTGGCGTAGTACGGACCCGGCATAGTGGCCGCGACCGAAGACGTGAACAGCACCTTGCCCGATCCCTGCTTCACCAGCTTGGGCAGCAGCTGCTTGGCCAGGTAGACCGGGGCCATGATGTTGAGTTCGATCAGCCGCAGGTCGTCCTCGAGCGAGGACTGCACGAAGGGGCCCGCGTTGCCGACGCCGGCGTTGAGGGCGATCGCCTCCAGCCGGCCATCCGACCAGGCCTCCGTCACAACCGCCTCGACGCCGTCCTCAGTGGTCAGGTCCGCCTGAATCGCCCAGACCCGGCTGCCTCCGCTGGCCGCCGCATCCAGTGACTGGGCGGCCGCCTCGATCGCTGCGTCCTCGGCACAGATCAGGACATCGAATCCGTTCTCGGCGAACTGCTTGGCCAGCTCATAACCGATCCCGCTGGAGGCGCCGGTCACCAGCGCCAGCGGTTTTCCGTTCGTCATCAGATCTCCCGTCGAGCTCAAGCTTGGATGCGACCAGAGCTATCGCAGGGCTGCCAGCAACGCCCGTCGATCTACCTCCCACGCGATGGACCCGCCGGGTGGCAGCCTTGAGCAGTGTTCCTGGAAGTGCAGACCCGCAGGATGCGTGATTGTGTCCTGGCACACGATTGGTCGCTGCCCGCGGGCGGCGTGCCCTTCCCGAATCTTTCGATCTTCGGCCTCAGCCTTGCAGGAGTATCACCATGCCTTCACCTCGTAAACCGGATCAGAGTGCACCCCAGCCGGCCAGCGCCACTGGTGTGGTGACCGCGCCGGCCGGCGCTGTCGATGCTCGCGCCCAGGCGGGGCGGTACCTGACCACCGCGCAGGGAGTCCGCCTGCCGGACACTGATCACTCGCTCAAGGCCGGTGAGCGGGGCCCGTCCCTGCTGGAGGACTTCCATCTCCGGGAGAAGATCACTCATTTTGATCACGAGCGGATCCCGGAGCGGGTGGTACACGCCCGCGGCGCCGCCGCCCATGGCTCGTTCGTGTCGTACGGCACGGCCGCCTCGGTGACCAAGGCCGCCTTCTTGACCGAAGAGGGCCGCCAGACACCCGTCTTTGTGCGGTTCTCCACCGTCCTTGGTTCACGCGGATCGGCCGACACCGTCCGGGACACTCGTGGTTTCGCAGTGAAGTTCTACACCGATCAAGGCAACTTCGATCTGGTCGGCAACAACATTCCCGTCTTCTTCATCCAGGACGGGATCAAGTTTCCCGACATCATCCATGCGGGCAAGCCACACCCGGACCGTGAGATCCCGCAGGCCCAGTCCGCTCATGACACGTTCTGGGACTTCGTGTCGCTGCACACCGAGGCCACGCATCACGTGTTCTGGAACATGAGCGACCGGGGCATCCCGCGCTCGTACCGGACCATGGAAGGGTTCGGCGTCCACACGTTCCGGCTGGTCAACGCGGACGGCGAAACCAGCCTGGTCAAGTTCCATTGGAAGCCGGTGGCCGGAATCCACTCACTGGTGTGGGAAGAAGCTCAGATCGCCGCTGGGGTCGATCCCGACTTCCACCGGCGCGACATGGCCGACGGCATCGAGAACGGCGCTCCGCTCGAATACGAGCTCGGCATCCAGGTGATGCCGGACGACGGTTCCGATGCATTCGAGGGAATCGACCTGCTGGATCCGACCAAGCTGGTTCCCGAGGAACTGGCCGAGGTGCAGCTCATCGGCAAGCTGACCCTCGATCGCAATCCAACCAACTACTTCGCTGAGACCGAGCAGGTCGCCTTCCACACCGGCAATCTGGTGCCTGGCATCGAGGTAACCAACGATCCGCTGATGCAGGCCCGGCTCTTCTCCTACCTGGACACCCAGCTGACCCGCTTGGGTGGCCCGAACTTCTCCCAGCTGCCGATCAACTGTCCGCACGCACAGGTCAACGACATGCTCCGAGACGGAATGCATCAGACCGCTATCCACACCGGTGTCGTGGCCTACAAGCCCAACGGCATCGAGGGCGACCAGCCCCTGGAAGCCGGCGACGACGACGGTGGATACGTCCAGACAGCGCGGCCGATCAACGGAACAGCAGTGCGAGCCAGCCCCGCTTCGTTCGAGGATCATTTCAGTCAGCCGGCCATGTTCTACCGGAGCCTCACCCTGCTGGAGCAGGCCCACATCGTTGAGGCGTTCAGCTTCGAACTCGGCAAGGTCTACGAGCAGTCCATCAAGGAGCGCCAGCTCCAGGTGCTGGCCAACGTCGACGCAGACCTCTGCGCTCAGGTCGCCGCCAATCTTGGACTACCAGCTCCGGCCGGTTCGCCACCCGAAGAGGGCCTGCTCTCTCCGGCGCTGTCGCAGATCGTCACCGAGCCCGGCCCGATCAGCGGCCGGAAGATCGGCGTGATCGCCGACGCTGGATCGGATTTGGCCGGCATTGACAAGCTGCGCAAGGCAGCTGTCAAGAAAGGGGCCACCGTCCATGTCATCGCACCGGCAGGCGGTGTACTGAAGCGCGGCAAGACTCAGCAGGTTGTCGGCCGGACCTTCGCAACCGCCCGTTCGATTGAATTCGATGCCTTGGTCGTCGCCGGCGGGACCGCACCCTCCACCGACATCAAACTCGTTCTGCTGCTGCAGGAGGCCTACCGGCACTGCAAGGCGCTGGCGGCGTGGGGCGACGGAACAGACATTCTCGAAGCCTGCGGGATTCCGCAGGACGGCCCGGGCATCGTTATCGGCACCTCACCCGCCAAGCCCTTCAGCGACGAACTCGTCACGGCTCTGGGCCTGCACCGAGCCTGGGAACGCGCGGCCGATGTCATGCAGTCCGCCGTGGCACCCGTGCGGTGAACCTCGGAGCCGGAACGGCCCGCTGACTGCGGCATTGGGTCTGCTTGATTGATGCTTCCGGCTGGCCGCCGTCGCCGGATTGATCGACTGCACCTGCCTGACTGACCGGGGACTGCGCACGCCAGCCGAGCTGATCGACGTACTGGCCGCGGCTGGCGTGGCGGTGTGCCCGACGCTGGGACGGATACCGGGTGAGCCTCCTTCACCGCAGGCCGTTGCGGTGATGGAACGTACGGGCATGAGCCTTGCTGCCCGGCTGGTGCAGGTCGGTGCTCCCTACCGCGGCGGGGTTCGGCTGCTGCCAGGATCCGACGCCGGTATCCGTCCCGGCAAACCGCAGGGCGTCCCCGCGCGCGGTGGTGGTGCGAGGCTTGGAGGCGTCCCCGGGTCCAGGTCAGGAGTGAGCGGCGATCACCAGAAAGCCGCTGGATGGTCTATGGCTGAAGCAGGATGGTTCCCTGTCCTGCGGTGCGGGCGAGGATGAGCCGGTCGATCTCGGTGAAGGCGCGTCCGCTTCCGGGGAGTGCGTCGGCCAGGGTGCGGATGGTCATGGTGGTTTGGTGGCCCTTCCGAGCGGGCTTCACGTCGACGGCAATGAAGGCGTAGGCGTCGTAGCGCACCTGTGACCAGTCGACGGTCTCGGGAACCTTGGTCCCGGAGGGGTACCCCGCTGGGTTCACTGTGGTGCCGCTGGTGGACCAGACGTAGCTGTTCACGACGTTCTCGGTGTTGTTCTCCGCAGTGTTCGCTCCGCCGGGTGGCTGATAACCGCGGTACCGCTGCCCAGAAGCCAGCAGCTGGGGACCGGTGGGGACCACGCCGGGAGGCGGAGGGTTGGCGGCGCTGGGCGCGGGCTGGAAAGCGTAGCGGGGACGGCCGCCGGATCCGACGGTGTAGTAGGTGACGCCGTCCGCGGCGGGGTGGATGGTGGAGCCATCGGGAGCGGCCGTGGTGCGCTGACCGTGCTTGATCGGGTCGCTGCGTTCGAACACATGGTTGTGCCCCTGGATGGCCACGTCCACCTGGTACCGGGAGAACAGGTCGTCGAGGGCAGCGCGCACTCCGCCGTCCGAAGCGTGATTCAGAGTGGTGGAGTAGGCGCAATGGTGGAAGAACGCCACGATGAAGTCGATCTTCTGGGACTCCTCGGCGCTGGTGCGCCAGTGCCTCAGGGTGCGTTCCAGGAACCGCAGTTGCGCCCCGCCGGAATAGCCGGTGTTGGTCTGGATCTCGGCTGACAGGTCATTGGCGTCGACCGAGATCACCCCGACGTTGGCGTAGCTGAAGCTGTAGACGGATGGACAGGTGTGAGGGCCGTTCTTGGGCAGGTCCAGCCGCTTGGCGTGTCCGGCGTAGCCGTGGGTCGGGCTGTCGCCGATGAACGCGGTATCGCTGTACAGCGCTTCCATGTCGTGGTTGCCGGTGGCGAACATCCACGGCGAATAGGCAGCGGCGGATTCGATCTGATTGAGGAACACGTCCCACACGTAGGGGTCGTAGGCGTTGGTTCCCGGAGGGGCCGCCGATCCCGGCAGCCCGACGTCGCTGGCAGGCAGCCCGCTGCCCGCGGGGTCGGCATAGCAGATGTCTCCGGCCAGCAGTGTGAAAGCGGGCCGCTGGCGGCCCATCGCCTTACTTTGAGTGGCCGCCGGGGTGGGGTCGCTGCCACCGGCGCCGGCCACCGGATCATCGGGCTTGTAGTAGTTGTCGTCGAACACCCCGGCCTGCCAGGTTCCGCCGTTTTCAGTGACGACTGCGGGGTCCTGGCCCCAGGCGTATTCCGGGTCTGTGGGCGGCAGATTGGTGCCGACATCCGCGAACGCGGTGAACGTGAACGGTTCCGCCGCGAAATGCGTGCTGCCGAGCAGGTCGCGGCCGGGGGCGGTGGTGAAGTACGCGCTCCCCGACACCGCGCCGTCCGAGAGCCGGAACCGATAGTGGTACACCGAACCCGCTTGAAGGCCCGTGATTTCAGCTTTGACGTAGAACTGGCTGCCCACTGGGCCGCCCGGAATCGCGTACGCCCCCAGGAGGTGGACGATCTCGGCTTCCACGCGGTGCCCATACTGACCAGGACCCATCCCCACCTCGACGATCGCCCGCAGCCCGGACGGCAGATGCCCGTCGGGGCTGGCCAATTGCGCGGTCATCCGCATCGCGTTGGCCGGGTCGCCGTGCTCATCGTTCACCAGCGACAGGTGCCGCCCCGAGATGACAGTGCCACTGGCGCCCGGCCTTCCTCCGGCACCCAGGAAGGCCGCGCGAGCTGGCGGATACTGCAGCAACGTGAGTGCTCCGGCTCCCACCGCGCCGCGCAGCAACGTACGGCGGCTGACGGTGTGCCGGGCGAGCTGGGCCTGGTTCCACTCGCCGTACTCATCGACTGTCACTGGGCCTTTGGCCACGTTTCGCACCATGCAGGCAGGCAACCAGCACCGGGTGAAACCGGACGGCGAACCTCGATAAACGCTTGGTTGACACTGTCCAAACGACACGCTCCCGCCTCCTTCGGGACGGCGCCGGCTCTGGGTGACTGGCCACCTTGGGCCGGCCACGAACGACATCTGAACAGATCGCTGAACAGGCGAGCACCTGGGTGATGCACACCCGCTTTCCCCGGCCCTGACATCGATGCCCGGCAGTCAGAAGGCTGGGGTTTGCCGCCCGCTGCCTGGCCTGCTCGTAGGTCAGGTTGGACGACGACGACCAGTGCGCCGCGTCCGACGTCGTGTAGTACGGGCTTGGCTGTACCGCCGCGGTGGGTCTTCCGCTGTCGGCGGCTAACCGGCCCGGCGCATGATGTCGAGGTCTACCCGGCCTTTCACACCGTGTACTGAGGCGGGGTCATACCTTCCCCGACTCTGCGCAGGGAGGGCGCTGAAGGGGTACCGGACCGGGCCAGGGGTGGAGGACCTGGGGACCGGATGCGGTCCAATGGCCCCTGTTCTCAAGAAGGGCCTCTGACCTGGTCATTCATCTAGCTGTACCAGATGACTTCGGTGGAGCTGAGGGGACTCGAACCCCTGACCCCCTCCATGCCATGGAGGTGCGCTACCAGCTGCGCCACAGC
>CALMAR010000272.1 GCA_937859855.1 uncultured Kineosporia sp. | reverse complement strand
GGCTGAACCCATCACCATCGGCCGGCCGGCCCGGCAGCGCCCGGTGCCGGCGGAGCGCCGTGAGGCCGCCAGCGCCCGGGATCGGCTGCGCGAGGAGCTGGAGAACCAGCCGGGCGACGCCAACGTCGACGAACTGGCTGAAGTGTTCCGGCCGGGCGCGGCCGAACACACCCGGACTTAGGGAAAACAGGCCCTGGATGGTCGCCGACGTAATCGCCTGGGTATGCCGTAGTCCGCGGCGGCTGGCTGCTTGCGCGGTGGCGGTGATGGCCGTGATCTTGGTGGGGGCCAACCTGTTTGGTGGCCCGAGCCGGAATGACCCCAAGGAACTGAGCAGCCCGGCGCCTCCGGTGACTGCCGCCGAGGTTCCGGATGCCGATGCCTTCGTCACCACCGCAGTCAGGTTCGTCCAGGCCTGGAGCCAGCTGCCCAAGGGCACCACCAAAGCGGAGTGGCACGCCCACCTGGAGCCGATCACCACTGAACAGCTGGCGAAGGCCCTGAACACAACCGATCCGGCCGCACTGCCCGGTGCTGCGCCGGACGGCGAACCGGTGGTCCGCTATCTGGCTCAGGACTCGGCGCTGATCGCCGTCCCGCTCGCCAACGGCTCGTCGGTGCTGGTCACCGTGGTCCGTGACGGCGCCAGCCAGCGGGTTTCCGACGTCCAGCCGTTCGCGGGCGACAGCTAGCGGGTATGCGGTGAGATTTCGGCTGAGCCAGACCGCCAAGCTTTCCATCGCGATCTTCGCTGTCCTCGGACTGCTCGGCTCGGCCGTGGTCCTGGTGCCGATGCTGATGCTGATGACCACCACCGCTGCCACCAGCGCACAGGACACCTACTCGGGCCAGACGGTCTGCGGCCCGACCATGAGCGGCGGCGGGCAGCAAATCACCCTGAGCGGTGAGCAGGTCGGCAACGCCCGTACCGTGATCCGCATCGGCCAGCAGCTCGGCGTCCCGGCGCGTGGGCTGGTGGTGGCGCTGGCCACCACGCTGCAAGAGTCGGCCCTGCGCAACATCGGCTGGGGCGACCGGGACAGCGTCGGGCTGTTCCAGCAGCGGGCCGGCTGGGGCACTCTGCAGGACCGGATGGATCCGGCGATCTCCTCGACCATGTTCTACACCGGCGGCCATGGCGGGCAGCCTGGCCTGCTCGACATCAGCGGCTGGGCCGGCCTGCCGATCACCCAGGCGGCTCAGGCCGTGCAGCGTTCGGCCTTTCCGCTGGCCTACGCCAAGTGGGAGCCGATGGCATCACTGCTGGTCCGGGATGTGCTGGGCGGCGTGGACCTGGGCTGCAGCACCGTGCTGACCGCCAATCTGCCGTCCGGGGTGGTCGGCACCATGCTCCGGGTCGCGCTGGAGCAGCAAGGTGACCCCTATGTCTGGGGCGCGGTCGGGCCGGACGCGTTCGACTGTTCCGGGCTGGTGGTTTACTCCTGGCGCCAGGCCGGTTACCGGCTCACCGTCCGGACGGCGGCTGCGATGTACGCGGTGTCCGATCCGATTCCGCCCGGCCAGGAGCAACCCGGGGATCTGCTGTTCGGGGAGTTCGGAGCCGGCGGGCCCGGTCATGTCATGATCGTGGTCAGCCGGGGGGAGGCGGTTCAGGCGCCTGAGACCGGCCGCAACGTCGAGGTCATTCAGATCCGTGCGGACGGGGTCAACTGGCGAGCAGGCCGGCTTCGCAGCACCGCCCTGGTTCCGGTCTAGGGCACAGAATCAGTTGGACGGCCGCCGCCACCACGACTGCTCAGGCTCGCTGATCGGCAGTTTCGAGCCGGTCGAGGCGGGCACCAGCTTGTCCGAGAGCCGCCGTTGCGGCGGAGCGAAGATGACCTGGGAGATCTGCTGATAGTGCAGGTCGGGGTCGGGAATGAAGTTGACCTTGGTGAGCGCCTGGTCCTGACCGGCCGACTCCAGTACATAGACGCCGTAGTTGAGCATCATGCCCAGCACGCTTCGGTCGTAGCGCATGTCGGTGACCTTGGACATCGGCATCATCGCCACCTTGCGCACAGCGATCCCATAGACCAGCACCAGACGCCGATCGGTGGCCAGGAAAACCTCCTGATGCCACTCGAACACCTTCCAAGCCACCCGCAGGATCAGCACCAGCCATATCACCAGGGCCACGTCACGCAGCAGCAGCACCGAGTCCGGCAGGTTGGCGTCCAGAAATCCGACCACCCCGAGCCACACGACCACGGTCACGATCGGCTCGGCCAGAACGATCCAGTGCCGGCGCAAAGAGAAGATGATGGCCTCGCTCGGGATCAGGTACCGCTCGAACTCCTTGGGAACCTGAGGATGGAGCCGGGTCTTCGATGCCATCGGCCGGCTAACTGTGCAGCATGGTGTTGAAGAAGGTCACGACCGAGCTCAGCCCGTGCTGGATCTGGTCCCAGCCATTGCTGGCGACCTCACCCGACTGGGTCGGCGACGTCCAGATCGCATAGACGATGAAGATGATGACGATGGCCCAAACGACCTTCTTGACCGACACCAGTGGACCTCCTGCGATCATGTGGCGGAGAGACAGGCCTGGCTCAAGACTATTGTGCCCGACCGTACCCGAAATGTCACGCTTTGCTGTCGGCTGAGTCCGCGGCCGCCTGCTTCCGGAGTCTGAACCTCAGCTTGAGGCTCAGATTAGCCCGTTCGGGTCACCAGGCCGTATCTACACCACACCGTAGAGGCGATCTCCTGCGTCGCCGAGGCCTGGAACGATGTATCCGACATCGTTCAACCCCGGATCCATCCCCGCCAGCACGATGCTCACCGGCGCGTCGTCTCCGAGCGCTGCGCGAATGGTCTCCACCCCTTCCGGCGCACCGAGCAGGCAGATGGCGGTCACCTCGTCGGCACCGCGCTGACGGACGTAGTCGATGGCCATCATCAGCGTTCCGCCGGTGGCCAGCATCGGGTCGAGCAGGTACACCTGCCGTCCGGTCAGATCCTCGGGCAGGCGGCTGGCGTAGGTGCTGGCCTGGAGCGTCTCCTCATCCCGGATCATGCCGAGGAAGCCGACCTCGGCAGTAGGAATCAGCCGGATCATCCCGTCCAGCATCCCCAGCCCGGCTCGCAGAATGGGCACAACCAGCGGCTTCGGCTGGGCCAGCCGCGCGCCATGGGCCGCCCCAACCGGCGTCACCACATCAGCGGGTTCTATCCGGACGCCGCGGGTGGCCTCATACGCCAGCAGCGTGACCAGTTCGTCCGCCAGACGGCGGAAGGTTGGCGAGTCGGTCTCCCGGTCGCGCAGAGCGGTCAGCTTGTGGGCGACGAGCGGATGGTCCACCACATGCAGGCGCATGGGGGCAAAGCTATCCAGTGCCATCATCGGTGGCGTGCTGGATCGCGCTGACCCACTGCGCCTGGATGAGGCCTGGATGCGGCTGGCTCTGGACGAGGCCGCTGCCTGCGCCTCTACCGGCGATGTTCCGGTGGGCGCGGTTGTGGTCTCGGGCGATGGCGAGGTGCTGGCCCGGGATCGCAACCGCCGGGAGGAACTGCAGGACCCGACCGCGCACGCCGAGATCCTCGCTCTGCGAGCCGCGGCCGCCGCACTCGGCACTTGGCGGCTGCTCGGTTGCACCCTGGTGGTCACTCTGGAACCTTGCGCGATGTGCGCGGGAGCACTGGTGCTGTCCCGGGTCTCGCGGCTGGCGTTCGGTGCCTGGGATCCGAAGGCGGGTGCTGCCGGGTCGACCCGGGACATCGTCCGGGACCAGCGGCTGAACCACCGCCTCGAGGTCCAGGCAGGCATCCTGGACGCCGAAAGCGCCAGCCTGCTGCGCACCTTCTTCGCTGCCCGGCGCTAGCCGTTCACGCTGAATAATCACCCGTCGGGCCGCATCCGGTGTTGCGCTTCCCTTCGGCCTTGCTGAGTTCGCGATCTTGGCCGGGAGTGTTGAACGGATTCGTCGGCTGAGCCGGGCTTCGCTAGGCTCGTCGGCGGTGGCGTGTCCGAGCGGCCGAAGGAGCACGCCTCGAAAGCGTGTGACGGGGCAACCCGTCCGTGGGTTCAAATCCCACCGCCACCGCCCT
>CALMAR010000271.1 GCA_937859855.1 uncultured Kineosporia sp. | reverse complement strand
CTCCTGCCCGAGCCGCAGCTCCCGATGGCCGGCGGCGAACCGGGGCGGCTGTACGACGTCCCCGTCGCCCCGGCCCGGCCGGGGGCCCCGGGCGCCCCCGGACACCAGCCGGGCCCCCTCCGCAACCCCCAGCGCCACATAGCCTTCCACCTTGGCCAGGTGCTGATCGGAGACCAGAGGCCCGCTCTGACTGCCTGGATCCAGCCCATTGCCCAGCCGGATCCGCTCAGCCCGGCGCGCGAACTGCGTCACGAAGTCGTCGTGGATCGAGTCCTGGACCAGCAACCGCGTACCGGAGGAACAGACCTGACCGGCGTGCAGATACACACCAGTCAATGCGGCGTCCAGCGCGGCGTCCAGATCAGCGTCGGCGAAGATGATGTCCGGATTCTTTCCGCCCAGCTCCAGGGCCACCCGCTTCACCGTTCTGGCCGCCGCCCGCATGATCGACTGGCCGGTGACCAGGCCGCCGGTGAATGAGACCAGGTCGACGTCCTCGTGCTCGGCCAGGGCCGCACCGACCGGTGAACCAGGGCCCAGCACCAGGTTCACCACTCCGTCCGGCACTCCGGCCCCGGCCAGCCGCTCGACCATCATGATCGTGCTCAGCGGAGTCACCTCGCTGGGCTTGAGCACCATCGTGTTTCCGGCGGCCAGCGCGGGGGCGACCTTCCAGGACATCTGCAGCAGCGGATAGTTCCACGGCGCGATCAGCGCGCAGACGCCGACCGGCTCGTAAGCGATCCGGCTGAGCACGGCCGGATCACCGGGATCCACCAGCCGGCCCGGATCGGTGACCGCCAGACCTGAGTAGTAGCGGAACACCGAGCAGACGTCATCGACGTCGGCCTCGCTCTCGGCCAGCGTCTTGCCGGTGTCCAGAGTCTCGGTGCGGGCGATCTCGGCCTTGTCGCGCTGCAACAGCTCAGCCACTCTGAGCAGCAGTGACGCTCGCTCGGCGGCGCTGCTGACCCGCCAGGGCCCCTCGAAGGCCCGGCGGGCGGCGGCGGCTGCGGCCGACACGTCGGCCTCGCTGCCGTCGTCCACCCAGCGCACGGACGAGCCGTCGGCGGGGTTGATCACATCGCGCCTGCCACCCTCAGCGGCGTCCATCCACTGCCCGTCGATGAACAGATCCGGCATCGCTCACTCTCCTGATGTGACGCCTCGACTGTAGTGAGCTGAGACTAGAGCTGCCGCCACTGATGAGACAGGATGCGCATTACGCAACAAACGGACGACAGCGGAGTGAGGATGCAGAGCGACGCAGAACGCTTCGACTACGTGATCGTGGGCGGCGGCTCGGCCGGATGCGTGCTGGCCAACCGGTTGTCGGAAGATGCCGGCACCTCGGTTCTGGTGCTCGAGGCGGGCCGTTCGAACTACCCCTGGGATCTTCTGATTCACATGCCGGCCGCGCTCACCATGGTGATCGGCAACCCGCTCTACGACTGGCGCTATCGGTCCGAGCCCGAGCCCTATCTGAATGGCCGCCGGATCTCCCACGGCCGGGGTCGCCTGCTCGGCGGCTCGTCCAGCATCAACGGGATGATCTTCCAGCGCGGCAACCCACTGGATCTGGAGCGCTGGGCCGCCGATCCGGGCATGCAGACCTGGGACTACGCGCACTGCCTGCCTTACTTCAAGCGGATGGAGAGCTGCGGCGAAGGAGGCGACGCCTGGCGAGGCGGGTCTGGGCCGCTCGTGCTGGAACGCGGGCCGGCCCAGAACCCTCTGTTCACAGCCTTTCTCGCAGCAGCCGCGCAGGCCGGTTATCCGATCACCAGCGACGTCAATGGTTTTCAGCAGGAAGGTTTCAACCGCTTCGATCGAACGATCAAGCAGGGCCGACGCTGGAGCGCGGCCGACGCCTACCTGCGCCCGGTCATGCACCGGCCGAACCTGACCGTGCGCACCCTGTCCCTGGTGCACCGGGTCCTGATCGGCCACGGCCGGGCGATCGGGGTGGAGTACAGCCACCCCTGGGAGCGGCGCCCCCGGCCCCGCACAGTCCGGGCCGACGAGGTGGTGCTGGCCGGAGGTGCCATCAATACCCCTCAGCTGCTTCAGCTTTCGGGTATCGGCGATCCGGATCTGCTCCGGCCGCTGGGGATCGACGTGACCGCGGCGCTGCCGGGAGTGGGCCAGAATCTCCAGGATCATCTGGAGGTGTACGTGCAGCACACCAGTACTCAGCCAGTCTCGCTGGCTCCCGCGCTGAAGTTGGTGAATCGCCCCGGGATCGGAATGCGCTGGCTGGTCAGCCGTTCCGGCCCCGCGGCCACCAACCACTTCGAGGCCGGAGGTTTCGCTCGCAGCAACGACGACGTCGCTTACCCCAACCTGATGTTCCACTTCCTTCCGCTGGCGGTGCGCTACGACGGGTCCCGGCCGATCCGCGGCCACGGCTATCAGGTGCACGTCGGGCCGATGTACTCCGACGCCCGGGGCTCAGTGAAGATCGCGTCGCCCGACCCCCGGCAGCACCCGCAGCTGCGGTTCAACTATCTCTCCACCGCCCAGGACCGCCAGGAGTGGGTGGAGGCGATCCGGGTGACCCGGCACCTGCTCAGCCAGCCGGCCCTGGCCGCCTTCGACGGCGGCGAGATATCGCCCGGGCCAGCCGTGCGCAGCGACGAAGACATCCTGGGGTGGGTGGCCTCGGACGCCGAGACCGCCTATCACCCCTCCTGCACGGCCCGGATGGGAGTCGATCCGATGTCCGTCCTCGACCCGCTGACGATGGGCGTGCATGGCGTGAGCGGCCTGCGGGTAGCTGATGCCTCGGCCATGCCCTACGTCACCAACGGCAACATCTACGCCCCGGTGATGATGCTGGCGGAGAAGGCAGCCGACCTCATCGCCGGGAACACGCCGCTGCCGCCTGACCCCGCACCTTTTTACCGGAAGACCGCGGATGATCAGAGGAGACCGGACGACGACCAGGCCGCAGGACCGGCCGGTGGGCGCCCTTCGCAGCACCCACGGCAGCATTTACCGCGCTGAAACCACCCAGAACCTTGACGGCTGGGGCGTTAGGCAAGAATGTGTTGCCAGCCGGGACAATATGTGACAAGTGATGGATCCGTCACCAGCGGTACTGACCTCGTACCAGTGCCGATGCCTGAAGCAGGAGGTGCGGCGTGCCCGACCCGGTGATCTCCGTCCGTGACCTGTGGATGGTGTTCGGTCCCCGGCCTGCGAGCGTCCCCTCATCGCCTGATCTGTGTGCGCTGTCCCGCCGGGAGCTGATGGATCGATCGGGTAACACCATCGCGGTCCGGGACACCAGCTTCGACGTCGCCCCCGGCGAGGTGTTCGTGGTGATGGGCCTGTCCGGCTCGGGCAAGTCCACGCTGGTGCGCTGCCTGACCCGCCTGATCGACCCGACCAGCGGCAGCGTGACCTTTGAGGGCGAGAACATCCTGGGAGCCGACGCCCGGCGGCTGCGGGAACTGCGCCGGCACAAGTTCGCCATGGTGTTCCAGAACTTCGGCCTGCTGCCGCATCGCAAGGTGATCGACAATGTTGGCTACGGACTGGAAGTAAGAGGCACCGCCAAGGCTGAGCGGCAGCGCCGGGCGATGGAGGTGATCGAGCTGGTTGGCCTGGCCGGCTACCAGAACGCTTACCCCGATCAGCTTTCCGGCGGCATGCAGCAGCGGGTCGGCCTGGCCCGGGCGCTCGCCGTGGAACCGGACGTGCTCTTCTTCGACGAACCGTTCTCCGCCCTGGATCCGTTGATCCGCCGGGACATGCAGAACGAAGTGATCCGGCTGCACCGCGAACTGGGCAAGACGATGGTGTTCATCACCCACGACCTGTCCGAGGCGCTGCGGCTGGGCGACCGGATCCTGATCATGCGCGATGGGCAGACCATCCAGCTCGGCACCGGCGATGAGCTGGTCGGCGCCCCGGCCGATGACTATGTGCGCGACTTCGTCAGCGATGTGTCCAAGGCCGACGTGCTCACCCTGCGCTGGATCATGCGGCCGGTCGCCGAGAACGACGACCTGAACGGCCCCGAACTCGGTCCCGACGTGGTGGTCCGGGAGGCGACCCGGGCGGTACTGGCCGCCGAGCGCCCGGTCAGGGTGGTGCGGGACGGCGAACTGCTCGGCATCATCGGCGATGAGGAGATCCTCAGCGTGGTGGCCGGAGTCCGGCAGAAGTGACGGCAGTCACGGCAGCTCCCGCCCCGCCGAACGCTGCCCCGCCTCAGGTTGAAGCGGCACCCCGGCTACCGTCGCGAGGATCTCTGGCCGCGATGGCGGTGGCCGCCTGGCTGGCGCTGACCGCCCTGGCTCACGCGATCTGGCCCGGCCGGTGGACGTTGCCGCTGGCGCCGTCCGATCTGACCTGGCTGCATCAGCGGCTGAACGATCTGAATGACTGGGTCGGCGAGCACCGGGCCAGCAATCCGGTGTTCGTTCACGGCTTGAACCAGATCCGGGTGGCCGTCGATCACCTGGTTGTGCTTCTGCAGAACCTGATTTCGCAGCCGTCGTTCAACCGGCCGGTGCCGGTGATCGGCTGGCTCGGTGTGGTGGCCCTGGTGGCCCTGATCGGCGCCGCCGCCGGAACGGTTCGCACTGGCCTGCTGGCTGGGCTGGGATTCACCTTCCTTGGCCTGCAGGGACTGTGGCAGGAAAGTATGGACACCCTGGCGCTGACGATCGCTGCCGTGCTGATCTGCCTGGTCCTCGGCCTGCCCGCCGGCATCCTGGCCGGGGTCTCACCCGGCTTCAACCGGGTGATCGAGCCGGTCCTGGACTTCCTGCAGACGATGCCCAGCTTCGTCTACCTCGCCCCGCTGACCCTGTTGTTCCTGATCGGGCCCGCCTCGGCAGCCATCACCACAGTGATCTTCGCGATCGCGCCGGTGATCCGATACACCGCCCACGGGATCAGAACCGTCCCGCCGGCCAGCGTCGAGGCCGCGACCTCGCTCGGTGCCACCCGGTGGCAGCAGCTGATCACCGTCCAGTTACCGATGGCCGGGCGATCGATCGTGCTGGGGATCAGTCAGACGATCATGGCGGCGCTGGCGATGGTGACCATCGCCTCGCTGATCGACGCCCCGGGCCTGGGCAAGGTCGTGCTGAAAGCACTGGAAACCCTGGACGTCGGCACGGCGTTCAACGCCGGGCTGGCCATCGTCGTGCTCGCCATCGTGCTGGACCGGATCGTGGTGGCAGCGGGGCGACGGGCCGAGATCGCCCGGCGGCGATCGGCTGTGGCCGCCCGGCTTCGCCGGCCCATGCTGGTCGTGCTGGTCCTGCTCAC
The DNA here is from genome assembly GCA_937859855.1 of uncultured Kineosporia sp. Next base: position 4,435 of record CALMAR010000271.1, on the reverse strand, counting down.
CCTGCTGGCGATCTACCTCTCCCGTACCTACATCTGGGCCGCCGAGTTCCCCAGCACGCTGAGGAACGGCACGGACATCGACGTGGGAGACGACATCGCCAGGTACACCGGCGACGCCGCCGATTGGATCGGGCTGAACGCCTCCTCGATCACGGGCGGGATCAAGGACGTCGTGACCGTCGTCCTGATCGATCCGCTGCAGAACGTGCTCACCGACTCACCGTGGTTCCTGGTGGTGGCGGTGGTGGCGGTGGCCGCCGCCCTCCTCGCCAGTCGCCGCGCCGCCGTGATCGGCGTCGCTGGCCTGCTCCTGCTGCTTGGCACTGGCGTGTGGCACGACGCGATGGCCACCCTGGCCGCCACCCTGGTCGGCACCGTGATCACGATGCTGCTGGGTGTGGTGTTCGGGGTCTGGATGGCCCGAAATCCGCGCGCCGATGCCGTGATCCGTCCCGTGCTGGACGCGGCCCAGGTGATGCCAGCGTTCGTCTATCTGGTTCCGTTCCTCGCCCTGTTCGCGCCCAGCCGGTTCACCGCCATTGTGGCTGCCGTCGTGTACGCCGCTCCGGTAGCGATCAAGGTGATCGCCACCGGGGTGTACGCCGTCTCGCCCACAGCGGTGGAGGCGAGCACAGCCGCAGGGTCGACCCCATGGCAGCAGATCACCAAGGTGCAGCTGCCGATGGCCCGGCAGTCCATCGTGCTGGCCGTGAACCAGAGCGTCTGCTACGTGCTGTCGATGGTGGTGGTCGGCGGACTCGTAGGGGCCGGGGCCCTTGGATACGACGTGGTATCGGGTTTCTCTCAGGACCAGCTCTATGGCAAGGGCCTGGCCGCGGGATTGGCCATCGTGCTCTTGGGCGTCATGCTCAACCAGATCACCCAGGCTGCCGCCGACCGGCAGCGCGTGGGATAGGTCCATCAGGATGCCACCGGCCGGTGGCTCTACCCAGGGAAGGGTGCGATCACACCGTGCGACACACATCGATGAGCGGCCGGAGGCTGCTGACGGTGCCGGCAGCGGCCTGTGCTGCAGTACTCGCGCTGGCCGGATGCGGCGGCTCCACCATCTCCAACTCCTCCGCCCCGGCGTCGGCCAAGGGCCAGTGCGGCACGCTCAACGTCGCCGTCAACCCCTGGGTTGGCTACGAGGCGGACGCCGCTGTCGTCGCCTACGTGGCCAAGAATGAGCTGGGCTGCAATGTGGTGAAGAAGGACCTGAAGGAGGAGATCTCCTGGCAGGGCTTCGGCACCGGTGAGGTGGACGTCGTCCTCGAGAACTGGGGCCATGATGACCTGAAGGCCAAGTACATCGAGCAGCAGAAGACCGCCGTCGAGGTGGGCCAGACCGGCAACAAGGGCGTCATCGGCTGGTACGTCCCGCCGTGGCTGGCCAAGGCGCACCCGGACATCACCGATTGGAAGAACCTGAACAAGTACGCCGCCATGTTCAAGACCTCGGAGTCAGGGGGCAAAGGCCAGTTCCTGGACGGCGATCCGTCCTACGTCACCAATGACGAAGCGCTGGTGAAGAACCTGAAACTGGACTACAAGGTGGTCTACGCGGGCAGCGAGGCGGCTCTGATCACGACGTACCGCCAGGCCGAGGCCAAGAAGACGCCGGTGATCGGTTACTTCTACACGCCGCAGTGGTTCAACGCCGAGGTGCCAATGGTGCACGTCAACCTTCCGGCCTGGACGTCGGGCTGCGACGCTGACACCAAGACGGTGGCCTGCGATTACCCGCCGTACAACCTGGACAAGATTGCCAGCGCCAAGTTCATGTCTTCCAGCAGCACCGCGGTTCCGCTGATCAAGAACTTCCAGTGGACGAACGACGACCAGGACCTGGTGGCCAAGTACATCGCCCAGGACAAGATGTCCGACGATGCTGCGGCCAAGAAGTGGGTTGACGCCAACCCGGACAAGGTGAAGGCCTGGCTGGCCTGAGCTGAGTTTCACTGGTCATCGACATCGACATCGTCCGAGCCGGAGTGGTGGGAGCCGCTGTGGCCGATGAGTTGCCGGCGGCCGGCTGGACCGCGTCACCGTAGTGGACCGAGGATGGGTGCCAGCCCCGGGGCGGATCGTCGTCCGGCGCTCCGGGGCTGGTGTTCCGCGATGGCCGGCGAAACCCGGCGGCCGCTGCCTGCTCGACCTCGGCCCACCTGGGCGCCCTGGGCGCACCCGGCTAAACGGCAGCCGCAACCGGCTCGAGGCTGACCAGCCGGAAGGCCCGCATCCGGGCGTTGCCCACGGCCCGGCAGGTGAGGTGATGCGGCGTGGTCCACGTGGCTTCCAGCATCACCCGGTAGTGCTGACCGTTGTGGGTGGCGATCAATGATGTCGATCCGGGGTGGGCTGGTTCCACCACGACCGCATCCGGGCTGTCCTCGCCCAGATGATCCATCAGAAAGTACTGGGCCGCCTGCGCCGGCGAGGTATCGCCAGATCGGCCCCGGAAGTGCGGCAGCAGGACTCGCCCGGCCAGCGCCGCCTCCGCCACCGTGGCCACATTGGACGCCAGCACGCCGCCGAGCATCCAGCCCTTCGGCAGCCAGAGCACGTTGGCGGCGAAACGGTCACCGCCCAGGTGTGAGCACTCCCACACGTCGAGACCGACGATGGAGGCTAAAAGAGTTGCTACCGGCCGTCCTTCGATCGCACAGCAGACATCGTGACGACCGTGGGTGCAGGCCAGCACGAGCGGCGACGCGGTAGCGGGCTGGCGCAGTTCGGCGGCCAGATCGAGGCCGGACAGATCCTGGCTGGATCGCCAGCTACCCCACCGGGCGCCCGAGCGCGACACCACTGCCCACCGCCGGAGGCCACCATCGGCGGCCGGGTGCCGCCCGGGCCGGCGAATCAGCACGATCCGGGCCCGAATTCGCTCGACGGCGTCCTGCAGAAATCTGGTGACGTCCAGCGGCAATCCGGCCGAGGCCCAGACGTCGGGAACCCAGGGGCCCGGAATCTCGAGCAGCAGGAAGCGCTCCACCGGCAGGGCAGTGGCCATCATCGTGTCACCCCGGCCGCGGGCGGCCAGCGAACACCGGGGGACGTCCGGGGTGGGACCGCTCACGCCAGAACGGTCAAGCAAGTCCGCAGCAATGTCGCAGCCAGCTCCAGCCGCATGGAGTCGGTGGTGGACGGCCCGGCCGCGAGATCAGCCACGGGCAGCACACCGCCGCTCCTGAGCAGGTCCAAGCTCGGTTCCGCCCAGCCCGGTACCCGCGCCGGGCCATCAGTGGTCTGGATCAGCAACTGATCGCCGTCCGCGGTGACCGTGACCGGCAACGCGGCCCGCCACCGGAGCTTGTCACCCAGACTCACCGTGGCTGCTGCCGCCGCCTGAGCCAATGGCGCCACCGGTTCGGCCTTGGCCGACGACCGCGCGTCCACCGCCATCAGCCGGGCCACCTGATCCGGTTCGAACGAGTCCACGATCGAGGCGAAAGCCTTTGCGGTGGCGGCTATCTCGGCCGCCAAAGAGGAACCCGAGGTGACGTCGACCCCGAGCGGCAGAGTAGCTCGCAGTTCCTCGGCGTCACCGCTGAGTGCGAGCAGCTTCTCCAGCAGATGCCGCCGGGTCCAGACGTGGATACCGATGGTCAGGTGTGCGGTCATCTCCCCCAGAGCGGTGGCCGCGTGCAGATATCCGCGCGGCAGATAGAGAGCATCACCTGGCCGGAGCACCTCATCGATCAGCGGCTCGCCCGACGCTGCGGCGCTCACCTCGGACCGGTGGTCGGTCCAGGGCTGATCCCGCAGCGGAGCCGGATGGACCGGGCGATGGATCGCCCAGCGCTTCTCTCCCGCGATCTGCAGCACGAACACGTCGTGGACGTCGTAGTGAGCCGAAAAGCCTTGCGACTGAGCCGGAGTCAGATATGCGTTGACCTGCACCGGGTGACCCAGATCGGCCCCGAGGGTCTGCGCGAAGCTGATGATGGGCGCATGCATGCGGTGCAGGGCCTGCAGCACGATGGTCGACCCGCCGGCGAACAGCGAGGTCAGCTTGACGTCGGAAACCTGATCCGGCACTCCGGCACCAACTCCGCCACCGGTGGTGAACCGGCTGGACGGCAGAGTGGAACCGTCGCGGGCCACCCGCAGGAACGGTGTGCGCAGCCCCTGCTGGGACAGCAGCCGATCGGCGGCGGCCAGTGAGAACAGGTCGGAGAAGTCCGACGGGAGCTCCGCAGCGCGGCTCCGCGTTCCCTCCCGGCCCCCGACCCGCCGGGCTAACGCGGCCGGCGCGACGGCGGTGCACCGCCGGAGGGCGGGCTGGTCAGCCAGACCGGGCCCGCCCTCAGGCAAGGGTTGCGAACTCACGTTCAGGAGTATGTGCCCGCACCCGTGTTCGGGCTGCCATCAGCACCGCCATCAGCACCGCCATCAGCACCACCATCGTGCACACCGGCGGTTCCGTCGG
>CALMAR010000270.1 GCA_937859855.1 uncultured Kineosporia sp. | reverse complement strand
GGCCTACCCACCGTTCGGTGAACCGGCTGACCTGGACGCCGGCGAGACCAGGACCCGGACGCCGTCCACCGGTGCCCGTCCGCCGGAGCCGCCCCGGGAACCGCCGCGCCTGCTCGGCGTCTGGTGCGACGCCGGCCACGTCACCTCTCCGGACCGGCCCGAGTGCCGGGTCTGCGGGTTGCCCGTACCACCGCAGGCGCCAATCCTGGTCGCCCGCCCGCCGCTGGGAGTGCTGGTCTTCGACAACGGCGACCGGGTGGTCATCGATCAGCCGGTGATCCTGGGCCGCGACCCGAAGCCGGTGACCTCCCCCGACCCTGAACCGCCGGTGCTGCACCCGGTGCACAGCCCGACCGGTCAGGTGTCCCGTACCCATGCCGAGGTCCGGGCCTCCGGCTGGGATGTCGTGCTGACCGACCTCGAAGCGATGAACGGGACAGCGGTGACCGGACCGGGGCAGGCTCCGATGGCGATCGAACCAGGAGTGCCGATCGTGCTGAGCGCCGGCTCCCGGGTTGACCTGGGGGGCGAGACCGGCTTCGTCTTCGAGATCGAGGAATGAGCCTCCGCGGGTGTGCCTAGTGCCCTGCGTTCAAAGAACCTTGACGGTTTCCGGGCCCCTGGCACGCACATCGCTTCGCCCGGCTCCCTCGGCGGGCTCCAGCCCGCCTTCACTCGCCGGTCTTGCGCTGCACGCACCAAGACCCCGGCTACCGTTCAAGAACCTTCGACGCAAGGCACTAGCTGGCGATCAGGCCGGCTGCGGGGCTGTCCAAGGACGGCGCCGGGTTCCGGCCGCCGCGAGTGAGGTATGCCGTGGCCACGGCCAGATCGACCACGGCGATTGCGGCGTACAGCGGCCGCGAATGCCCGTCCAGCGGTAGCGCGATCACCGCGATCACCGCCGCGGTCACGAACGCAGCGTTGAAGATCACGTCGTAGAAGGCGAAGACCCTTCCCCGGTACGCATCCTCGACCGACTCCTGGACCACGGCGTCGACGCAGATCTTGGCCGCCTGCCCGGTCAGGCCCAGCCCGAAGGCAGCGGCCAGCGCGAACGGCCATCCGAACACGAACATCAGCGCGAACTGGATCAACCCGGCGCCGGCCACGCACCCGCCGATCCAGCGCCAGGTTCCGATCCGGGCCACCGCCACCGGTGTCAGCAATGCCGCCGCGCCGATGCCCACTCCGGTCGCCCCCACTGCCTGGCCCAGCCGGGCCAGCCCGGCGTTCACATCGGCCGGGTCACTGAAGTAATTGCGGCACAACAGCATCACGCTGATCGTCATCAACCCGTAGCCGATCCGGTGAACGCCGATGATGGCCAGGGCATCCCGGGCCGGACGGCGCTGGCGGACGTGCTGGGCGCCGGCTCGGACGTCGTGCAGAACGTCGCGCCCGGCCGCGACCATCGAATGCCAGGACAGCGGTGCGGCCACATCCGGGCCGAGCAGGCCCGGTCGCATCCGGGTCGCCAGGAGTGCCGAGGCGGCATAGCCGGCCGCGGCCAGCAGCAGGATCACCGCGTTGGCCGGGTTGCCCTCGCCGATGAGCAGCCGCGGCAGGTAGCCGAGGCTGGCGCCGGCGATGGCCGCGACCGTGCCGCTGGTCGGCGACACCGCATTGGCCATCACCAGCTCGCCGCCCGGTACGACGCGAGGCAGGCAAGCGCCCAGGCAGGCCAGGAAGAACCGGTTCAGCGACAGGCAGAGCAGGGCGACCACGTACAGCCAGAGCTGCGGGCTGCCCGCCAGTACCAGCCCGGCCACTCCGGTCACCATCAGCGCCCGGAGGGCGTTCACCACCAGCAGGATCTGGCGCCGCGGCCAGACATCCAGCAGCACCCCGGCGAAGGGGCCGAGCAGAGTGTAGGGCAGCAGCGTGATCACTGCGGCCAGGGCGGCGGCCTGAGGGGTGGCCTCACGCTCGGGGGAGAAGAAGACCAGGCTGGCCAGGCCGACCTGGAACGCGCCGTCGCTGGCCTGCGAACTCAGCCGGACCACGAAGAGGCGGCGGAAGTCCTGCCCGTGCAGGACGATCCGCAGATCCTTGACGAACGACCGTTCCGCAGCCACTCGCTCCAGCTTAGATCGCGCCGCTCCCAAGAGCGCCGGCTCAGCCCGCGAATGCGTGGCCGATACGCCGCTTCCGCGGGCCGAGCTGGCGATCACGGAAGAAGGGGTCCTCAGGAGCCAGCGATGAAGAACTCCAGCTCGGTGCGGCCCTGGGTGTCCTCCATCTGCACCGGCGGGGACTTCATCAGGTACGCCGAGGCGGCGAACACCGGGCCGCCGATGCCCCGATCGAGCGCGATCTTGGCTGCTCGGACGGCGTCGATGATCACCCCGGCGGAGTTCGGCGAGTCCCAGACCTCGAGCTTGTACTCCAGGTTGAGCGGCACGTCGCCGAACGCGCGGCCCTCCAGCCGGACGTAGGCCCACTTTCGGTCGTCGAGCCACTGCACGTAGTCCGAAGGCCCGATGTGAACGTTCCGCGAACCCAGGTCATGGTCGATGTTCGACGTCACGGCCTGGGTCTTGGAGAGTTTCTTGGACTCCAGCCGCTCCCGTTCGAGCATGTTCTTGAAGTCCATGTTGCCGCCGACGTTGAGCTGGTAGGTGCGGTCGAGTACCACCCCGCGGTCCTCGAACAGCCTGGCCAGCACCCGGTGGGTGATGGTGGCTCCGACCTGGCTCTTGATGTCGTCGCCCACGATCGGCACGCCGGCCTGCTCGAACTTGGCCGCCCATTCCGGGTCCGAGGCGATGAACACCGGCAGCGCGTTCACGAAGGCCACGTGCGCGTCGATCGCGCACTGGGCATAGAACTTGTCCGCATCC
>CALMAR010000269.1 GCA_937859855.1 uncultured Kineosporia sp. | reverse complement strand
CCGACGATGAACAGCACGTTGGTGGTGTCGATCTGGATGAACTCCTGGTGCGGGTGCTTGCGGCCACCCTGTGGTGGCACGCTCGCGGTGGTGCCTTCCAGGATCTTCAGCAGCGCCTGCTGCACGCCCTCGCCGGACACGTCCCGGGTGATCGACGGGTTCTCCGACTTGCGGGCGATCTTGTCGACCTCGTCGATGTAGATGATCCCGGTCTCGGCCTTCTTGACGTCGTAGTCCGCCGCCTGGATCAGCTTGAGCAGGATGTTCTCGACGTCCTCCCCGACGTACCCGGCCTCGGTCAGCGCGGTGGCGTCGGCGATCGCGAAGGGCACGTTGAGCATCCGTGCCAGGGTCTGCGCCAGGTAGGTCTTGCCGCAGCCGGTGGGCCCGATCAGCAGGATGTTGGACTTGGCGATCTCGACCGGTTCGTCGTTGCGCCGACCCGGCTCGCCCGCCTGGATCCGCTTGTAGTGGTTGTACACGGCGACGGCAAGCGACTTCTTCGCCGACTCCTGGCCCACCACGTAGGCCTCGAGGAACTCGAAGATCTCCCTGGGTTTGGGCAGTTCGACGAGGCCGAGGTCGCTGGCCTCGGCCAGTTCCTCCTCGATGATCTCATTGCAGAGATCGATGCACTCGTCGCAGATGTACACCCCTGGGCCTGCGATCAGTTTCTTGACCTGTTTCTGGCTCTTTCCGCAGAAAGAGCACTTCAACAAGTCGCCACCGTCTCCGATGCGGGCCACGCGCAGTCCTTCCTTCGGGGGGCCACCGGCTCGGCGCCTCACAGCAACGCCTAGCCGGGCCCTGCTCCATTCAACGCCACGCGGCCCATCCTGTCAGCGGCATGACGCGCAGTGTCGCGTCAGGAAACGTCCGGAGCATCCGGAGGGGTGACTGACTGGGTCCCCTTCCGGCTGCCCAGAACCTGGTCGACCAGTCCGTAATCCACCGCTTGCGATGCTGTCAGGATCTTGTCACGCTCGATGTCCTTGCGCACCTGCTCGGAGTCCTTGCTGGTGTGGAAGGCGATCGTGTCCTCCAACCAGGTGCGCATCCGCAGCACCTCGTTCGCCTGGATCTCGATGTCCGAGGCCTGCCCGTAGTCGCTGCCGGCCATCGCCGGCTGGTGGATCAGCACCCGCGCGTTCGGCAGCGCCAGCCGCTTGCCCTTCGTCCCGGCCGCGAGCAGGACCGCCGCCGCCGAGGCGGCCTGACCGAGGCAGACGGTCTGGATGTCCGGCTTCACGTACAGCATGGTGTCGTAGATCGCCGTGAGGGCGGTGAACGACCCGCCCGGAGAATTGATGTACATCGTGATGTCGCGGTCCGGATCCTGACTTTCCAGGACGATCAGCTGCGCCATGATGTCGTCGGCCGAGGCGTCGTCCACCTGCACGCCGAGGAAGATGATGCGGTCCTCGAAGAGCTTCGTGTACGGGTCGAGGCGCTTGAAGCCGTAGGCGGTCCGCTCCTCGAACTGGGGAAGGACATAGCGCCCGGTCGGGGTCAGATCAGTCATCGGGTAACTCCTGTGATTGCAACCGGAAAGGGCGGGACGACGGCGGTCAGGCGCCGGTGCCGCCGCCGCCGCTGACGTCGCGGGCGGAGCGGACGACGTGGTCGACCAGGCCGTAGTCGGAGGCCTCCTGCGAGGTGAACCAGCGGTCGCGGTCGGAATCCTGTTCGATCGTCTCGACGGTCTGCCCGCTGTGCCCGGCGATCAGCTCGGCCATCTGCCGCTTGATGTGCAGGATCTGCTCGGCCTGGATCTTGATGTCGGTGGCGGTGCCGCCGATGCCGCCGAGCGGCTGGTGCATCATCACGCGGGCGTGCGGCAGGGCGTAGCGCTTGCCCTTGGCGCCGGCGGTGAGCAGGAACTGGCCCATCGACGCGGCCAGGCCCATCACCACCGTGGCGACGTCGCAGGAGATGAACTGCATGGTGTCGTAGATGGCCATGCCGGCCGTGACCGAGCCGCCGGGCGAGTTGATGTAGAGGTAGATGTCCTTGTCCGGGTCCTCCGCGGCGAGCAGCAGCATCTGAGCGCAGATCGCGTTGGAGTTGTCGTCGCGGACCTCGGAGCCGAGGAAGACGATCCGGTCCTTGAGCAGGCGGTTGTAGATGTGCTCGTCATAGCCCATGCCGGCCGGCGCCGAGCGCGCGACCGTCGGGTCGGCGGCCTCGAAGGCGCCCGAACCTGGAACGATCAGGTTGCTCACGGTGTCGCTCCCCATTGTGTTCGCGCCTGACCCCGAGAGCCGGGGTCGCCCGGGCACGTCACCCGGTGCTTCGACAGTAACGTGCACGACGGCCCGTCATCCTCCCTAACCGAGGGTTGTTCGCTGTGGGCGCACCACCGGCCGCCGCACCCCCGAAAGTGCGACGATCAAGGAATCCCGGTGCTGCTGGGCCCGCACTAGTTGATCGTCAAGAGCTGCCGCGGGTCAGATCGAGAGGTTCGGCAGTGCGGCCGGGTCGCTGGACGGCGGGACGGTCGCGACCGGTGCCGGCTCGTCGTCCCCCCGCTCGTCGTTCTCTGCGCCCACCTGCGCGCCGTCGTCCGCGTCCGGTGCGGACTCCGGCTCGTCGGGCTGCGGGAACAGCGTCTCCAGGTCGATGGCGTTGCCCGACTCGTCGGTGATGGTTGCCCGCTCCAGCACCGTGGCCAGGGCCTTGCGCCGCTGCACCTCGCTGACCATCTGGGGCACCTGGCCGGCCTCGTCGACCGCCTTGATGAACTCGTTCGGGTCCATCCGGTACTGCTGGGCACTGGCCAGCAGGTACTCGATCAGCTCCTGCTGCGAGACCGGGACCTCCTGCTTCTCCGCGATCGCGTCCAGCAGCATCTGCGCCTGGAACTGCTTGCGCGCATCCCGCTGGACCTCCTCCCCGTGCGGGTCGTCCTCGGCCTTGCCCTCGTTCTCCAGGTGCTGCTTGACCTCGGCGGCGATCAGTGCGTCCGGCACCGGGATCTCGACGGCCTCCAGCAGCGTGTCCAGCAGCCGCTCACGGGCCTGCAGACCCTGCTGATAGCGCGCCACCTGCTCGGCCTGCTCCGCCAGGCTCGTGCGCAGCTCGTCCATGGTGTCGAACTCGCTTGCCAGCTGGGCGAACTCGTCGTCGGGCTCGGGCAGCTCCCGCTCCTTGACAGCCTGTACGGTGATCGTCACCAGCGAGTCCTGGCCGGCCCGGTCGCCACCGGCCAGCGGGGTGGTGTAGGTGGTGGTCTCCCCCGCGCTGAGGCCCGGCAGGACGTCGTCCATACCCGCCAGCATCTCGCCGGAGCCGACCTGGTAGGAGATGCCCGTGACGCTGTCGATCTCCTCGCCGTCGACCTCGGCCTTCAGATCGATGCTGAGGAAGTCGCCCTCGGCCGCGGGCCGGTCCACCGTCCTCAGGCTGCCGAACCGCTCCCGCAGGCTGGTCAGCCGCTCATCTATCTGCTCGTCGCCGACGACCAGGTCCTCCACGGTCACCGCGACGCCGTCCAGTTCCGGCAGGTCGAAGTGCGGGCGAACGTCGACCTCGGCGGTGAACTTCAACTCGCCGCCGGCCGTCGGGTCGGGCACCTCGGTGACGTCGACCTCCGGCTGGCCCAGCGGGCGGACCGCGCTCTCCTCGACGGCCTGCAGGTAGAACCCCGGCAGCGCCTTGTTCACCGCCTCCTCCAGGACGACGCCGCGGCCGAACCGCTGGTCGATGATCCTCGGCGGCACCTTGCCCTTGCGGAAGCCGGGGACGACGACCTGGCTGCCGATCGTCTTGTAGGCCTCGTCCATGCTCGGCCTGAGTTCGTCGTACGGCACCTCGACGGTCAGCTTGACCCGGGTCGGATTGAGGGTCTCGACGGCGCTCTTCACTTCGTTGTCTCCTGGACTGGACTGCTTCGGGTGCCGGACGGCGGGACAGCAGGGCCTGTGGCCGACCGCACCATGGCGCTCCGTGGCCACCGGCCATCGTAGCTTCGCCACAGGACGCGGTGGACCACGCGCGTCGTCGGGGTACCCGGATTCGAACCGGGGGCCTTCCGCTCCCAAAGCGGACGCGCTACCAAGCTGCGCCACACCCCGCGACGGTCCTGCGTGGGACCGCCTGGATCAGACTACTTGGCCGGACGCCGGGCACGTCGGGGTCCGCCCGGACACCGCCGAGGTCGGATATCGTGGATCGTCGGCTCTGCTCGAAGCCGCGCGGGTGTAGCTCAATGGTAGAGCCCCAGCCTTCCAAGCTGGTCATGCCGGTTCGATCCCGGTCACCCGCTCCAACCTCTCCCCTGCAGGTCAGAAGCCGGTTAGACCGATCTTGCATCTGAGACTGAGCGCCCGGCTTGCCCGGTTCGTGCAACCCGCGTGCAACTAGCTCGCCGGGACAGGAGCGCCGGAGGCGCCGTTGTCTGGGTCTTCGTCATGGTCGTCGTGCCGCTTCAACAGGTCCTCCATCGCCCTCGCGATGCGCTGGTCACCGCCCTGGGTTCGGTGCTGGTAGATCAGCGCCGCCCGCATGCTGTCGTGGCCCATCCGGCTCATCAGGTCCCGCAGGGTTGCGCCGGACTCGGCCGCGAAGGTGTTCCCGGTGTGCCGCAGATCGTGGAAGTGCAGGCCCGGTAGCCCGATGGCTGCGACGTGCTTGGTCCAGCTCACGCGCCCGTTAAAGTTGTTCCGGCTCAGCGGGCCGCCCTTGTCGCCCGGGAAGATCAGCGCCTCATTCTCCTTCGCCTCCATCGCGTCCAGATGCTCGGCGAGGTTGACGGCAATCGGAGTCGGCAGAGCGACGGCCCGCACACCGGCCCGCGACTTGACCGGCCCGCGAACAGCTCGGCCGTTGTAGGTGCGCGAGAAGGCCGACCGGACCCACACCGTGCCGATGGTCGTGTCGACATCGCAGCGGCGAAGCGCGGTGACCTCACCCCACCGGAGACTGCCGAAAGTGGCCGTAACGGCCATCAGCCCGTACGGCTTGGGCAGCCGCTCCCCCAGGTCGACCACCTGCGCCACGGTTAAGACCGGCCGCTCGGGTGCGGATTCGCTGCCTGCCCCAGTGATCCGGCAGGGGTTGCGGGTGACGATCCCGTCATCGACAGCGGTCATCATGATCGCGCGGAGCAGCCGGTACGCCTTGGCCGTGACTGTCTCGGATCGACTGTTGGCCAGCAAGTAGGACCGCCAGGACCGGACCGCCGCCGGGGTGACCTCGATCAGCGTCAGCGCCCCGAGTCTCGGCTCGATGTGCAGCCGGAACAGCGAGCGATACAGGTCGAGGGTTCTCGGCCGCAGCCCGGGACGTTCCCTGACCCAGCGCGCGCCGAAGTCCGAGAGGGTCACCCTCGCGTCGTCAGGGTTGCGCCAGTTCCCTTGCAAGAGCTGAGTTTCGGTGTAGTTCAGCCACTGCTCCGCCTCCCGCTTCGTGGCGAAGGTCTCGGGGCCGGGACGACGCACGCCGTCCGGGTCGAGATAGCTCGCCTGCCAGCGATCCGAGGGCAGCTTGCGCATGTTGCCGAAACGTCTGCGGCCGGGCATCAGGCCACCCACTTCGGCTGAGCCGGACGCGGCCGAGGCTCGACGGTCGCGGCGGAGATGTACTCGATCAGCGCAGACTCGGGGATGCGGACGTGGCGGCCCACTCGCACGAACCGGATGCGCCGTTCCGCGATCAGCCGCCGGGGGAACCTCGGGCCGGTGCCGAGCAGCTCCCCGGCCTGGTCGACGGTCAGGAGCGGATCGCGGTTGTTACCTTCCATCGGTGGTGCTCCCTTCCGGGTCAGGCTGCGGCGGCTGGTCGGTTGCTGAAAGATTCGCGGTGGGCGGTGGTTTCCCGTCCCGGGCGGCTTCGTACGCGTCTTTCCACTGCTGGCGCTGGTTGATCGCCATGAGCAACCGATGCGAGAGCGGTTGGAGTTGGGCGTCGGGGTCGGCGTGGGCCCAGGCGTAGCGGTCGCGGGTCTTGTCGTTCGGCCGGCGGTCGTCGTCCGGGTGGCCGGCGTCCCGGTCGGCTTGGCCGGGGCTGATGCCGAGGGTGGCCAGGACCCAGGCGCGGCGGTCGTGTCGGTGGTCGGCGAGGGTCTTGCCGGTCCACTTGCGGGAAACGAGGATGCGGCGTCCGGCGTAGCCGAGGTGGTCGCGCTTGTGGGCCTTGGACCGGCACGACCCGGGCGCCATGCCTGCGTGGGCGTTCTTCGGGGTGATGCCGTAGCGCAGCCAGTTGGGGCAGCCGGGGCCGCAGGGCTGGACCCGGAGGGCGGCCTCGAGCCGGTCGACATGCGCCCGCTGCCGGGCCGTCACGTGGTCACCGTCGTCAAGGTCGTCGGGATCGCCGGTCATGGCGTCGGTCATGGACTTGGTGAGGTACTTCGCGAGGTAGCCGATCAGCCGGTCGGCCTCGGGGGTTCCGGCGAGGATGCCCTTGAGGTCGACCTGCGATCCGAACCGAAGGACGTGGTACGGCTCTGCGCCGCCGTCTCCGAGTTCGGCGGCGAGGTCGTCGGCCTGGTCGAGCTGCTCCATGGCTTCGGCCCAGGTCGTCAACGCGGCCCCGGTGGCCGGGTCGACGTAGCAGCCGGTGCCCTCGTCCCAGACCGGGTGGTGCTGTTCTTCGTAGACGGCGCGGCCCGGGGTGGGCCACCACACCTGCCGGTAGGTGGCCGCGACCACCTGGCGCAGCACCTTGCGGGGGATCGAGCCACGGATCGCGAAGTGGGCGTGCGGTGCCAGGCGTCGCTGTGGTTCGACGGTGGCGAAGTACTGCACGTCATACCCGGCGACCCGGCGCAGGTTCTGCACCAGCCGATCCAGCAGCCCGGAGAACCCGATGGCGTCACGGGCGGCCCGCTCGTAGTCGTAGCTGCCCGGGTCACGCGGGGTCCCGTCCGGCAGCACCCGCCCGTAGGAGGGCAGGGTGACCGTCAGGAACATGGAGGGCCGGAACACCTGACCGTCGTTGCCGGTGAACGTCCGCCCGAGGGTGGTCGCGGCCATCGGCAGCTTGGGCAGGTCCGGAACGTCGGAGCGGCGCCGGGTCGACCGATGCGCCGCAGGCCGGGCAGGCGGGTCGATGTCGCCCCGGACCCCGGCCGCCACGAGCTCGGCATCCAGACGCGCGATGTCCGAGGCGTCCCCGGCGGCGGTGGCGTCGGCGCGTTCGATCACCAACCGCATCTGATCCTCGGTCGGCTCATCCGGGGTCAAGTCCGGCTCGCAGTCGGCGTGCCAGCCCTCCCGGCACTGGTGCACCCGCAACCGCCGGGACCGTTCCGCGCACGGCGGGCACGTACTAGCGAGGGTGGCCCCGCAGGGCAGGTCGACGAAAGTCACGTCACCGGTGAAGGTGTCGGTGACCCGCATCGGTACGGGCCGGATGCACACCCCGTGGCTGATGGCGACCGCCTCGACCACGTCGGCGGCCAGGGGCATGCGGGCCCGTTCCGCCCGGGTGGTGCGTCGGCCTAAGCTGCCCGAATGCGACCGGTCAATGGTTGGGTGATGACGGCCTGGGGCGTGTTCTTCATCCTTGGCGGCCTGGTCTTCACCCTCGGTCGGGCACCTGATAACGCCTGGAACCTCATCGGCTATGTGATCGCTGCGGGATTCATCACCATCGGTCTCTACATGATCTTCTCTCGACGCTGGGCACGCCGGAACTGATCCCGATGTGCCACGGCGGTTTTCATCGATGGCAGTCACAGTTCCTGGACCTCTCGGACGTAGTGGACGTGGATCGCCGTGTGGGTTTCGGCGGCGTGGTCGGCGGCCTCGGGGGTGGAGGTGGTGATGCTCCACAGGCAGCCGGGTGACAGGCAGTCAGCGGCCCACAGTCCGGCCGAGCCGACCAGCACCCACCCGGGGTGATACCCGCCGTCCACCAGAGCGGTGGTCGGGGGCAGGCCCGTGCTCACGAGGGTCCGCCAAGCTTGCGGCCGAGTTGGGCGATGACGTCCCAGCGAGCGGCGGCGGTCTGGCGGTCTTTGGCCCGCTGTTGCAGGTCTTGGGCTTGCAGGGCTCGTTCGTGGTCGAGGCGCTGGCGTTCGCGCGCCTTCCACACCTCGACGCGGGCCCGGTAGCCAGCGGTGGAGGTGTAGATGGCGAACACAAGCAGCGCGTACAGCAGCCACAGGCCGACGGTGATCATGAGAGATTCCTTTCGAGATGGGCGAGAAAGTCGAAGTAGTTGCGGCACACGCGGTCTCGCGGCCAGCGGGCTCACGCGCCGGGCGGTTCCAATTCATCCGCTGATCCGGGCCGCTGACCCTGTTGAGGTGGCGTCGGGTCGCGCCGGTCGTAGCTGGTCAGGTCGATGACCCGAGCCTTCCCGGGTGCCAGATACGGCGCGGGCCAGCGGATTACCGCGTCGCCAATGGCTTCGTCGTCGATCCAGGAGAACCGGACCCGGACGGGTTCGGCCGCGCCCTCGACCAGGACGAACCCCACACCGGGCAGGGTGTCGGGGATGCGGTGACACAGAGCGCCCCGATCTTTCGCGCCGTCCCCCAGCACCATGTCGACATGGCTGTCTTCGGCCAGGCGCAGCGCGACCCGGGTCGGGAATAGGTCCCGCAGCGGCAGCACGTCCTTGCGCGGGTCCTGCACGGCGGCCAGCACGCAGAAGCCGACCGCGCGGCCCTGGGTGGTCAGCAGCGCGAGGGCGGTCTTGATCCGGTCCTTCAGGGCGCGGGTGTCGCAGTAGGCGGTCAGGAACGCCAGTTCATCGATGGTGATGACCTCGAACGGTTCCGCGAGGCTGGGGGTGTGGGCGCGCAGCCCGGCATCACGCATCCGGAACTTTCGGGCCTGCATCCGCTGCACCGCCGCTTCTAGGAGCTGGACCATCTGCTCGGGGGTTTCGTCGGTGTAGTAGGTGAACAGGGCTCGGGCGGGGTGGAACTCGATCCCGCCTTTCGGGTCGATCCCGGACAGCCGGACCACCCCGGCTGCGATCGCGGGCCCGAGGGCGCGGAACACCGACTGCAAGACCGAGCCCTTCCCGGCGCCGGTCGCACCCGCGATCAGGCAGTGGGTGCCGTCCAAGCGCAGCCGGTAGACCTCACCCGCCTCGGACAGCGCCACCGGTAGGAACACTCCGGCGCCGGACGTGAGTTGGTCCGGGGTGGGCAGCAGATGGACCGGGAATGGCGGCACGACCCGGGTCAGCGGGTCCGAGGCGTAGATCAGAACGCGGACCTTTCCGGGGGCGTCTTCGATGATCGCGACCCGGTGGGCGCCGAAGGCGTGGCGAAGTCCCTCGCCTTGCCGGGCCAGGTCCTCGGGGGTGTGCCCATGCAGCAGCCGCACGTGCAAGGTGTCAACGACCCGGGTCGAGTGGGCCTTGATGACCTGGGGGACGTAAACCTCACGGTCCGGGGTCGTCCTGGTCAGGCCGCAGCCGTGCAGGGCCGGGTACCACAGCCGCCGGTAGCGCAGCGTCCAGCGCAGCCAGCCTCGGGCGGGCTGAACCACGTACCGGTCGAACGAGCCGGGCGACAGCCGCAGCCACCCGGCCAGGCCGAGGGCGACGGCGGCGGCGTAGCCGAGCAGGCTCCACCGGCCGAACCGCACCCAGCACGCCACCGCGAGCCCAAGCACGACCGACAGACCCGGGTGCCGGGCCGCCGTCGCTATAAGGCGGCCCAGCACGCGGCCCAGCCACCGGAGCCCGTGATAGAGCGCCTGCGCCGTCAGCGGGATCGCGATCCGGCGCTTGGTGAACATGCCCGTCCCGGCGAGGTCATCGGCGCGGGTGCCGTTGATCAGGTACTGCATCACCGACCACCGCCCTTGGCGGCGTACTTCGCGGCGTAGGCGTCGGCGCGGGTGGGTTCGGCGTGCAGGGTGAGGAACCGGCCGCCCGCGTCGCGCAGCGGCAGCGGCTGGAAACCGGCGCAGGACGGGCACTCACCCCGCACCAGAGCGGTCGGGGACGGCTGGCCGCAGGTGCGGCACTTACGGGCACGACGCCGAGTGACCGGTGCAGGCGGAAGGCCGGCGGCCGGGGACGGGTCGATCGGGTCGGGGTGGTCGGTCGGGTCGGTAGCCTGGACAGGCATCGCAGTAGCTCCTGAGGTTTAGCGGCTGAATGGAAACTGGTGTGGTGCATGACCCCCGGCCCGGCGGCAACCAGGCCGGGGGTCCCTCCCTGTCAGGGAGGTCACGCAAGATCAGGCGGCCCGATCACCGGCCTGACCCGAGCCGGGCGCCTGCCCGCCGGAACGACCCGTCTGGGTGGCCGAACCGGCGGTGGCCTTGCCCAGCTCTCCGGAGGCGGGTTCGCGCATGTCGGTGGCGCGGAAGGAGAACGCCAGCCGGGCCCGGCCCCGCCCGTTGTCGTCGATGTAGGGGGTGACCGTCATCCCGGAAAACATCACCGGCCGCAGGCCCGAGCCCGGCACGATCTCCGGCGGCAGCACCGGCATATGCGGGGCCAGGAGCTTCACCCGCACCTCCTTGGCCCGCGCCTCCGGGTCGGAGTCGATGCACGACACCGTCCACACCAGCGAGTCCGTCACCTTGTCCCGCGACGGCGTGCGAGCTCTGGTCTTCTCGTCGTAGTCCATCGCCTGATCCACGTTGATCGCGTACAGGCCGTGGGCGAACACCTCGGTCATCTGCACCGCGAACCGGTGCCCGTTCTGCAGAGCCATCGCTCTCTTGTCCTCTCGTCACCGCGAGAGGCAATTCCTCCCGCTCAACTCGAATACACGTCTAGACGAGTGTACGAGTCAAGCGATGAGGCGGGTTTGTGTCTGATTTCTTCCTCGGCGGTCAGTCGGCGGGTAGCGCATACGTCAGCACGTACCGGTCTGCTGCCATCACGGTGTCGCAGACCTCGACCGGCACTGCGGCCTGGTCGATGGCCGTGCGGATAAGGTGCAGCACTGGGACGCCGGGCGCGAGCCGCAGCGCGCGCACTTCTTCAGGGGTTGGCATCCGCGCGGTCACGTCCTCGGTCAGAGTGGTGAGGACGTGTCCGGTCTCTTCGAGCCGGGCGTAGATGCCGCCGGGGCCGGGGTTCGGCTCGACCATCGCAGTGCCCTCGGCCATTCGCCAGGGCACGTACGAGGTGGCGAGCTCCATCGGCTCACCGTCGGCCAGGTAGCGGCGTGCTCGGACGAGAACCGGCTCCCCGGGCTCAATTCCGAGGCGACTCGCAGCCTCTCGCGGGGCGGGTTCCTGCCCGATCCGGATGATGTCCACCGAAGGCTGGCGGTTCTCGCTGTCCATCTCGGCCAGGTAGGCGGCGCGGCCCGCCTGGCGGTGGCGACGCGAGAACCGGTCGTAGGAGACCCGCCGCACCGGCGGCAGGCTCCGGACGTAGGCGCCGCGGCCGTGCTCGACCTCGATCAGGCCCTCGCCGCGCAGTATCGCGATCGCCTGACGCACCGTGCCCCGGGAGGCGCCAAAGCTGTCGATTAGCTCGCGCTCACTCGGCAGCTGCTCCCCGGCCCGCAGTTCCCCCGAGCCGATACGGTCGCGCAGCACGTCCGCGATCTGCCGGTACACCGGCCGATCACTCAGAGGATCGATACCCACGCTCACGACAACCCTTGACCGTTCGGCGGTCACCAGGACCGCAGGAACACCTACACTCGACTAAACAAGTCGACAGTAGCCTCTGATCGATTCTATTTACCAGGCAGGCGGCCCTGCGATGAGCCAGACGAGCACCCCGAAGCACTCGGTCAGCGTGGCCGGTGCCATCGTCCGGGACGGCCGCCTGCTGGCCGTCCAGCGCAGCGATAACAAGCAATGGGAGCCGCCCGGCGGGGTGTTGGAGCTGGGCGAGACGATCGAGGACGGGTTGCGGCGGGAGGTGAGGGAGGAGACCGGTCTCGACGTGCAGCCGGTCCAAGTGACCGGCCTATACAAGAACATGTCCCGCGGCATCGTGGCCATCGTCTTCCGCTGCACCGTGGTCGGTGGGCAGCTTCGGCCCAGCGATGAGACCCGGGCCTTCGCCTGGCTCACCCCGGACGAGGTGCGCGACACCATGAGCGAGGCGTACGCCGTCCGCATGCTCGACGCCCTGGACCCGGAAGCACCTGCCGTGCGCGCTCATGACGGCGAGCACCTGCAACCCGCGACCTGACCCGGCCCGGATGATGACTCGGCGCGTGACCGTAAGTCCTGGACAGCGGCGGTGGCCAGACGGCGAGGCAGACTTTCCGGCGCCGTGGACGCCATGGGTCGCATGCGCTGCGGCCAACTCCGGTGGCCGCCGATGGTCGGTGAGTTGTGGCGATGGATGGGCCGGGAAGATTGAGCGGGGCGCTGCTGCTGAATTGACCTCTTAGACATCAAGGGGCCGCGCTGCGC
>CALMAR010000268.1 GCA_937859855.1 uncultured Kineosporia sp. | reverse complement strand
GCGTCGGCGGGCCGTTTTTTTGCCGCTCGCATTCGGGCGTGGCCTCGCCTGGCGCGTCGAGCGGCACCCTGGCCTCCTTCTGGGCCCGCGCCGCCGGCGCCCGGGCGTGGGCGATCACGGTGCCTCTGCTGACTGGTTTGATCCGCGGAAAACCAGATCCCGGGCTGTTCATCGCCGCCGGGTTCGTGCAGGCCGGCGACGCCGTACTGGGCTTTCGGCAGCGCAATGTCGCGATGGCGGTGCTGTCCGGGCTGATGAGCGCTGTGCACTTCGCAACCGCCCGGGCGGTGCGCCGCTGACGCCGATCCAGCCGAAGCCCTCGTTTCGCTCGCACCGTTCGGTGCGGGCCGCCGGGCTGATCGGTCCCATCCGGCCGGTAACCTCAACTCTGATATCTGCGCTCCGGATCAGTGCGATACGTCTCAGCCGGGAAGGAGCGCCCGATGACCGTGGGGCCGCCGGCCAGCGCTACCGGGCGGGTGAAGCGCGCGGATGCCCAGCGGAATGAGGCGGCCCTGCTGGCCGCCGCGAGTGCTGTGTTCGTGCGGTCGGGCATCGAGGCGCCGATCCGCGAGATCGCCAGCGCCGCCGGAGTCGGCATCGCGACCATCTACCGTCACTTCGCTTCGCGCGCGGAGTTGGTTGTCGCGGTGTACCGGCACCAGGTGGAGGAGCTCGCTGACGCGGCGCCCGCACTACTCGCGGCCGAACCTTCACCGATGCGGGGCCTCGCCCGCTGGGTCGATCTGTTTGTCGGCTTCCTGGTGACCAAGCATGGCCTGGCCGCCGCGCTGCGCTCGGACGATCCGAACCTCGAGGCGCTGCACGCCTATTTCGAGGACCGGGTCGTGCCGGCCTGCGCTCTGCTGCTCGAATCAGCCGTGCGGGCCGGGGAAGCACGGGCAGATCTTGCCGCCTACGAACTGATGCACGGGATCGGCAACCTGTGCATCAGACGAGGCGACGACCCCGGTTACGACCCTCATCGGCTGGTGGCGGTGCTGCTGCAAGGGCTACGAGCGCCTGGCTGACGTCGCGGATGAAGCCAACCTGTCTGGCCGACACAACCGGAACGGCGATCCGTGTATAGTCGGATCGTTGTTCCGTTTCGTTGCCTAGACCGGAAGCCGTGGACGAGGTGCCGCTGCTCGGCCAGAAAGGACCGCGCTGGTGCCAGATCGCGACCCCTCCACGTACGCCGCCGGCCTGCCGGTCAGCGACCCTGCGCCAGTGCTCTCCTACAACCCGGTGCGAATCGAGGTGAGCGGCCGGCCTTTGCCCCTTTCGGTGCGTGTTTCGGCTCCCGCGACCGGCACCGGGCTTCCGGTCATCGTGTTCTCGCACGGGCACGGCCCGTCGACCTTCGTTGGGTCCTCCTACGGGTACGCCCCCCTGGTCGACTTCTGGGCCGCCCACGGCTTCGTTGTGGTCCAGCCCCTTCACCTCGACGCGACCTTCCTCGGCCTGCGCGAAGATCCAGCCCCCGACGCGCCCCTCTACCTGGAGCACCGGGCAGAGGACCTCCGTCTGGTGGTCGATCACCTGGACGCCATCGAACAAGCCGTGCCGGGCCTGCCCGGCCGGGTGGACCGCACCCGCATCGCCGCCGCCGGGCACTCAGCCGGCGGCAACACCGTCGGCCTCGTCTCGGGTTCGACGATCGCTGACCAGCACAACAGCTCAGACACCGGATCAGTCATCGGCTCCGTGGATGAGCGGTTCGGCGCTCGGGTGATGATCGCGGCACCGGGCCGGGGCAGTGATCTCGACGGAGACGCGAAGGGTCCTTATGGCGTGCTCGGCAGCACGACGTTCGAGGGAATGTCGCCTCGCGTACTCGTCGTGACCGGCCAGAACGATTGGCACCCATTCTTCTCGAGCCGGCCCGACTGGCGCAGCGACGCCTACACGGACAGTCCGGCCCCGAAGACCCGGCTGATGATCGCTGGTGCGGAGCACGGGTTCGGCGGAATCTCGGGTTTCGACGCGGCAGAGACAACCGACGAGGATCCGGAGCGAGTCGCCGTCGTACGGGCACTGATCTGGGCGTATCTGCGCAGCGAGCTGTTCACCGGCGACTCGGCCTGGCCCGACGCGATCGCCGCCCTGGCCCTAGCCGGAAAGCCCCTGGCTTCAGTCGAATCCAAGTAGCCGCCCCAAGCCTGCCCAGGGACTCACCAGCCAGCTGGGATGTCCTGCGCCGCCACCGACGTCCGGGCTTGACCGGCGTACAGCGCGAGAAGCACCATCAGCACCTTCCAGGACGTGTTGATCAATGCCGTTGCGGATCGCGCGTTCGAGATGCGCGTCGAGGCGCTCGCCCAGCACGCCTTGGCAGAATCCTGCGCCACTCCTAAGCTTTCGGCCTGGACGCGCCGGGCGTTCTCGAGCTGATCAGACGTCATGAACGTGCCTTCCGTCGCTGGGGGATCCCGGTCGTATCAGTCATCACAGGCAGCTGCCCGGATCGTTGGTCTCGCCGATGATGCCGATGAGCATGCGCCGGAAGAGCTGGATCTCGGCGCTGCCGAACGCCGCCAGAGCAGCCGCCTCGATCTGGCTGGGGGCGGCGGCAACCGTGCGCCGCCGCGCTTCGCCGGACTCGGTGATGTGCGGAATGCGGGCGCGGCGGTCGCGGGAGTCGGGGCGGCGCTCGACCAGTCCGGCGCGCTCAAGACGGTCGAGCTGACTGGTCAGTGTGGTCTTGTCCAGCCCGAGCGCCTTACCCAGCTCGATCTGGGTCAGGTCAGGCGTCTTGTGCAGCGCGCTGAGCACGATGTGATCCCGCAGCTGAAGGCCCTGCTCCTCGGCCTGCTCGCCAACAGCCGTACGCATCCGCTGGGCGGCCCGATGCAGCAGCCAGGTGATCTCCGAGTCGACCGACGGCGCCGCGGCCGCAGGACGGGTGACGCCGCCCGCCGCCGGGGTCACGATCCGCTCGAAGCGCCGGCCGCCGTGAAACGGGCAGGCAGGAGCGGGATTCCGGTGTAGGCATCGCGGTCATGGGCGGGTATCACCTGCATCACATCGTTCAGAGCGATGGCACGCAGCAGTCCCTGGCGTACCTGCTCCGCGTCGCTGTCGGCCAGCTTGCTCAGTAGCCACGGTCGCTCAACCCGGCGGCGAATTCCATCCAGCTGCCAGGTCAGGTCGCCGATGAAGGCGTAGCGCTTCCCATCCGGCAAGGTGACGAACACGACCACAGAACCGCAGGTGTGTCCCCCAGCCAGCGCGATCACGACGGACCCGTCACCGTGCACGTCGAGGCTGGCCGGAAAGCCGAGGTAAGCCGGGCCGGTCAATTCGTACTCATGGATCTTCAGACCCACCGAGACACGTCGAAAGACGGCCCCATCCGGATCTTTTGCTGCATATTCTCGCTCGAGCGCGTTGATCCAGACCGGTACCTGTAGCTCACCGAGACCACTGACATGGTCCCAGTGCGAGTGCGTTAACAGCACACCCAGCAGCCGCTCACGGTCGTAGCCGCTGGCGTCGAGCTGCTCAGCGACGGTGCGGGAGGCCTGATACGGCGCACGCGCGATCCGGGGAAGCATCGCCACATGCGCCTGGACGTCAGGACCGAAGCCGGCGTCGATCAGCAGATCACCGTCCGGGTGCTCGATCAGGACAGCTGTCGCCGCGAAGTGCCGCTTGTCGCGGAACGAGCCCCCCTTCACCGCCAGAGCGGCTCGGGTCGCGTAAGTACCCGTCGGCAACTGATACATGGCCATGGCCACGGGCGGTGTTGCGATGGGTAGCGGCTGCGACCAGGCCGCAGGAGCAGCAAGCGGAGTCATCCCCTTGACGATACGAGGCCGGATCATCCTGGTCAAGAAGATCCGAGTTCAGATAATACCTTCGGACCATGGCTGGGAACTAGGTGATGGGCACATCGAAATACGTGGTGGGGTAGGGCTCATTTCTCAGTGTGTAGTGCCACCACTCGCGGTCGTATCGAGCAAATCCGTTGTCCTCCATGATGAAGCAAAGGTATTGGCGGTTTGTCGCTTCAATCGAGGTGATTCCGCTGGCTCCGTGATGTGAGATCGGATCCATCAGATCGTGGCCGCCGCCCATGACAGCCAGTTCCCCGGTTGCCAGGTGATAAAGCGTCAAGTCGACGGTGCTGCCCCGGCTGTGGCCCGATTTGGCCGCCACGTAACCCTTCTCGAACATCTCCGGCCGGTCGATATTCGGATAGTGGCGCCGTTTCGTGCGGCCATCCTCCGGCTGCCGTGACCAGCGCAGAAAGCAGTCCACGGCGCGTTGCGGGCGGTAGCCATCCCACAGGAGCAGGCCGAATCCCAAGGTTGCGGCCGTTTCTTGCGCTCGAGCCAGGGCGGCGCACAACCCCCTCGTCCCGGCAATACGATTCGCCCGGTATCCGTCCACCGGCTTGCCAGTGAAGTTGTCCCAGGTGGCGTACTTGGCATCCCAGCGTATTCCGGGCACGAACTCGTCCACGAAGACAAAGCCGGCCTTCATGGCAGCTTTCCGGTCAGTGCCAGCGAAACGATCCGGTCGATCACGTCGGCCAGGGGCAAGCCCGCGGCCTGCATCATCCGGGGGTAACGGCTGTACGAGGTCAGACCAGGCAGCGTGTTGACTTCGTTGAGGACCATTGTTCCGTCCGGCCTGAGAAACATGTCGACCCGGGCCAGCCCGCGGCATCCTAGAACGCGATATATGTGCTTCGCTGTTTGCTGAGCGAGGAGGCGCGACTCGCCCGGGATGTCCGCGGGCACGATCGCGGCCGAGTTTTCCGAACCGCTCTCCGGTTCAGTCTCCTGGTGGATTCTGAAGAAGCCATGGGACAAGGCAATTCGATCCACTTCGCCTGCGACCAGGTCCAGGTCGTTGCCCAGGATGGCGCAGCCAACCTCGCTGCCGGTCACCGCCTCTTCAATCAAGACCTTCGAGTCATACCGCCTCGCCGCCTCCATGGCGCTCTGCAGTTCATCTTCGCCCGGCACCTTGCTGACTCCGAAAGATGATCCGGAGCGGGCCGGCTTGACGAAGACCGGATAGCTGAACTGGGCCGGATCAGGTTTCTCGTTCGCCAGAAAGGCCCAGAAGTCCGGAGTCGCGATTCCTGCACTTCTGGCCACGAGATAGGCCAGCGACTTGTCCATGCACAGAGCAGAGCTCTGGACGTCGCAGCCAGCGTAGGGGATACCGGACAGCTCCAAGAGGCCCTGGATCGCACCATCCTCACCGAACTTGCCGTGCAGGACGGGCAGTACGACATCCAGGCCGATAACTTCGTATTGCCCCTGTTCCAGGACAAGCAGCCCGTGGACGCTGCGGTCAGGGGACAACATGGCCGGCCGGCCCTCACTGTTCTTCCAATCTGCGCTGGGGTCTGCACACAACCTCCAGGCCCCACACTCCGTTATGCCGATCCAGATCGGCTCATACTTCCCCGGGTCGAGGTTCTTCGCGACTTCCCGCGCAGATTTGAGGGAGATCGGATGCTCCTCGGACCTTCCGCCGAACAGAATTCCAATTCTCAAGCGACTCATACCACGTCCCCGCTTTCAAAGTTCAAGCAGTTGACAAGACTGTTCTCGATGGTGTCCCGCAGTGCGTGGTCCGTGTAATAGGCGATGTGCGGGCTGATGAACACATTCGGAAGTTGTTGCAGCCGCAACAGTGCCTCACTTTCAATGGGCTTATTTCTGAGATCGGCGTAAAAGATTCCTTCTTCTCCTTCGAGGACATCCAGCGCCGCGCCAGCTAACCTGCCACTCTCCAGCGCTGCAACGAGGGCCTCGGTGTCAAGGAGTGAACCGCGCCCGGTATTGACAATGACCGCACCATGTTTCATCTGCGCAAGACGCCGGCGATCCAGAAGATGGTGCGTGTCCGGGGTGAGGGGAATGTGGAGCGTGACGATGTCGCTCTGCTGGAGCAATTCGCCGAGCGATACGTATTCGGCCGGGATCTTGGCGGAAGTGTCGTAGGCCAGGACGCGGCCACCGAAACCACGCAGCCTGGCCACGACGGCCGCACCTATGCGTCCCGTTCCGATCACTCCGACCGTGAGGTCGCGCAGTTCTCGGCCGCGTACGTCGCTCAATCGGTAGTCGTGCGTATCGGCTCGGCGGATGATGGCCTTCGCATGCCGCACCACCATCAACATCAACATCAACGTGAAGTCAGCCACACTGTCGGGTGAATAGGCGACATTACCGACGGTAAGGCCGGCCGCCTTGGCATATTCCGTGTCGATATGGTTGGAGCCAATGCTCCGGGTGGATATGTACCGCACACCGGCCCGGGCTAGGGCGTGAAGGATGCGGCTTCCGACTTCAGTCCTGTGGCTGACGCTGATGCATCGGTTCCCGGAAGCCAGCTTGATATTGCTTTCCGATACCGCTGACTCTGTGATCGTCGGGAGCACGCCGAAGTGAGGGGCCATCTCCTGAAACAGGACAGCTTCGTCTGGGCCACATCCATATATCGTGATTCCCGTTGGTGCCGGGGACAGGACGGATGACGCCGCCCTCGATTGGGTACGGCAGGCCGCCGTTCGTGCTGAGCCGTGCGAGTTCATGCTTCCCAGTCAAGGCAACCCGGTGTTGCCAGCACGTATGTGGTTTTCGATATGCCGGCGATATGGGGCTGCTCGTAGCATCGGCGGGTGCGCGTGCTGATCGTTGAGGACGAGCCCTACATGGCGGAGGCCATCCGCGATGGCCTGCGCCTGGAAGCGATCGCGGCCGACATCGCCAGCGACGGCCACCTGGCGCTGGAGTTGCTGAGCTTCAATGTCTACGACATCGCCGTCCTGGACCGGGACGTTCCGGGGCCCTCCGGTGACGAGATCGCCAAGGGCATCGTCGCCTCGGGCAGCGGCATGCCGATTCTCATGCTCACCGCGGCTGACCGGCTGGATGACAAGACCACCGGCTTCGAGCTTGGCGCCGACGACTATCTCACCAAGCCTTTCGAGCTCCAAGAGCTCGTACTGCGGCTCAGGGCCCTCGACCGCCGGCGCGCCCACAGCCGGCCGCCGGTGCGGGAGCTCGCCGGGCTGCGCCTGGACCCGTTCCGCCGAGAGGTCTACCGCGACGGACGTTACGTCGCGCTGACCAGGAAGCAGTTCGCAGTGCTCGAGGTTCTCCTCAGCGCCGAAGGTGGCGTGGTCAGCGCCGAGGAGCTGCTGCACCGGGCCTGGGATGAGAATGCCGACCCGTTCACCAATGCCGTGCGCATCTCCGTCTCAGCACTGCGCAAGCGCCTCGGCCGGCCATGGATCATCGCCACAGTGCCCGGCTCCGGGTACCGCATCGACAGCCAGCCACCTGCCGGGCGCGAGGAAGCCGGTCGTGGATAGACCCCCGGGCCTGAGCGTTCGCCTCAAACTCACCCTGAGCTACGCCGGTTTCCTCGTGCTCGCCGGCGTCCTGCTACTCGCGGCCGGGTGGGTGTTCCTGACCCGCGGCAGGCATGTCGGACTGATCTTCGAGCCCGGCTACGGCTACTCCGTCCTGCGTGATTTCGCTCCGGCCGCGGCCACCGTGCTGGCGTTCCTGCTCGCGTTCGGTCTGGCCGGAGGGTGGCTGCTGGCCGGCCGGATGCTCGCCCCCCTGGCTCACATCACCAACGCCACCCGCACCGCCGCGACCGGATCGCTGGCCCACCGCATCCGGCTACCGGGCCGCCGTGATGAGTTCCGCGAACTCGCTGACGCCTTCGACACCATGCTCGCGCAGCTGGAGGCGCACCTCGCCGAACAGCGCCGATTCGCTGCCAACGCCTCCCACGAACTGCGCACCCCGCTGGCGATCACGCAGACCCTGCTCGACGTCGCCCGCAACGATCCCAGCCGCGGCGACGACGAACTCGTCGACCGCCTGCACTTCGTCAACACCCGGGCGATCGATCTGACCGAAGCACTGCTCATGCTCAGCCGGGCCGGCCAGCGGTCCTTCGTGCGAGAACCCGTGGACCTGTCGCTCATCGCCGAGGAAGCCACCGAGACGCTCCTGCCCTTCGCGGAAAAGCACGGCGTCAGCATCGAAACATCCGCCGATCCGACCCCCGCCGTCGGTTCACCCGCGCTCCTGCTGCAGATGACGACGAATCTTGTGCACAACGCGATCGTCCACAACCTGCCTGCAGCGGGAACCGTGCGCGTCACCACCAGCGCCCTGGCCCGGAGCGGGCTGCTCACCGTGGAGAACACCGGCGAGAAGCTGTCCCCGCAGCTGGTTTCCACGCTGGCCGAGCCGTTTCAGCGCGGCTCCAGGCGCGTTCGGACCGGCCGCGCGGGGGTCGGCCTCGGCCTCGCCATCGTCAAGAGCATCGCCGAGGCCCACGACGGCACCCTCACCCTCACCCCGGGGATCAAAGGCGGGCTGTGTGTCAGGGTGCAACTGCCTGCCATGGCACCGCACACTGGCCGATGAGTCTGATCAGTACTCCGATGGCAGCGCGGGTGGCGCAGGCCACGGTCACTGGAGGGTCGGGCGATCCGCCCAGATCTACGGCCTCGGCCTGGTTTTCCTGCCGTCGCCGAGGAGCTGGACAACCACCGAGATCCTCTGGGCGCGCAGTTCAGGACTGCGTCGCGTGGAGTCGATCCAGGTCAGAAATTCCTTGCGATAGAACTGGGCAAGGGAGTCGAAGAACTGGCCAGCGGCTGGGCTGGCTTCCAGGGCCGCAGCCAGGTCAGCAGGGAGATCGTCGCGCTGCGGACCTTCAGGTGCGATCTCAACGGTGACTCGGTCACCCACGTCAATTCCGCAGTCCCGGCGCCAGGCGGGCCCCAGGACGAAACCAAGACCGTCGCCTGCGCGCTCAATCACGGCTCGCACTCGCATGCCGCTCACGGTGCCGGCGACATGGTGGCGTGGCTTGATGCCCCAGACCTGATCGGGGTCGAATGGGATCGGGATCATCAGGCGGCCCCGGCCTCCGGACGCCGCGACCGCCTCAAACTTCAACGCCGGCATGGGATCAGACTTCCTGGACTGACTTCGCGGCGACCACCCGGCTCGCCGCCGGCCCCGTCATCGCTGACTCTGGATCTCGTAGTGCGCGATCTTCCGGTAGAGCGTGGCCCTGCTCATGCCGAGCTCCTCGGCCGCCTTCCGCATCGACACCCCTGGACGGAGCAGGATCCGCACGATCTCGTCGCGCTCGAACGTCTCGATCCGGGAGAGCTTGTGGGTCAGCCGGGACAGCAGATGCGGTGGCAGGTGGTGGACGTCCACGACCTCGGCCCGGTTCGCAGCGTGGCGCACGACTCGCACGAGTTCCTCGATGTTGCCCGGCCAGGAGTGAGCCAGCAGCGCCCGCTGCGCGGCACCGGAGAACACGACCTCGCGGCCCCTGAACCTGAAGCCGATGTGGGCAGCCAGCGGGAGGATGTCGCTGGGTCGTTCGCGCAGCGGAGGCACCTCCAGCACCGTGCCGACCAGCGGCACGAGGGGCGCGGGTATGTCCTCGAAGCGCTCGGCCGTGATGCCCAGGGGCACGCCGCCGTCCGCCGCCGTGCATCTGGCCCGGACCACCAGGTCCCGGAGCCGCTCGGCCGCCCACAGCGGCAGCGCGTCGACATCGCACATCACGATCCCGGTGTGCGGCTTGGCCAGTTCGGGCGACCACAGCGCCATCCAGACTTCGACGTCCTGCGGGGCGGGCGCGCTCGCGGCCAGGATCCGGTCGCGCGGCCGGAGTCTGCGCTCGGCCTGGGCCAGAAGGGTCGCCCGGCCGGATCCGGACTCACCAAGAGCCGCCACCACCCGGCCGGTGCCCAGCGCCCGTTCGGCCAGGCTCCGCGCGTCCATCCAGGCGGCGGAGAGCGTGTCCAGCGTGCCGGCCCCCGGTTCGAGCCGCGGTGTCTCCACCCTGAACACCTCGCCCCGGGGCGCGGGGCGCGGTCGCTGCCCCTGCGAGCGAGCGAGCATCATCGCCGACATCGTTCCGGCGGCCGACCGGGCCAGCGCCAGCAACAGCTCACTGGACGAGCGTGACCAGGTGGTCAGATTCACCGCGCCCTGCAGCCGGCCGGACAATGGATCAAGGACTGGCACCGCTGCGCAGGTGAACGTGCACAGGCTCAAGGCGTAGTGCTGGTCGGCGCGGACCATGGTGGGCAGCCGGTCGGCCAGGGCCAGCCCCAGTCCGTTGGTACCGGCCTCGCGCTCCGCGTAGGAGAAGCCGGGGGCCAGATGCACGTCGTCCAGGGCCCGCAACAGGCTCTGGTCCCCGCTCAGGCGGTTCAGTACCAAGCCGTTGGCGTCGGTCAGCATCAGGCTCACCGGCTCGTTGGCCAGGGTGTGGGCGAGGTCGGTGAGCACTGCCTTGCCGCACTGGAAGAACAGTGATTCGTCGTCGAACGTGCCGGCGAACACCGGCTCCACCGACTCCAGCGGGACGCCGTAATCCTCACTGCGCTGCCAGGAGGCCAGCAGCCGCGCGGACAGGGCATCCACCTGGGTGTCCCGCAGTCTCGCCCGGGCCGGCAACTGTGACTCGCTCACGCGACCTCCCGTTTCCGGCCATCGCACGCTCATCGGGAGCGTCCGCGCTGCCACCCGATCGGGTGTCTCACCTTGAGGTCACCTGTCTCGGATTGAGACACAACCCTTATGTCTCCTATGTAACGACAGTCTTACGTTCGATGCATGCCGTGACGCCCGTCACGCCGGACGGAGGACCCAGCATGTACAGCAAGGACGGCGAGGATTTCTTCATCGTGGACGCTCACATCGCGCTGTGGGACGCACGGCCCGAGAACCAGCGGAACATCCACGGTAAACAGTTCATCGACTGCTTCTACGACTACCACCGCAACCTCTCGCCGGAGTCCGAGGTCTGGTCCTACCAGGATTACCTGTATCAGGGCAGCGAACGGCTGATGCGCGACCTGTTCGAGGACGGGTACGTCGATCACGCGATCTTCCAGCCCGCGTACCTGGGCGAGTTCTACCACCGGGGCTTCGGGCAGACCGATGAGGCGTCAGCCTTGGCCAAGGCCCATCCGGACAAGCTCACGTACAACCACAACTTCGATCCCCGCAACGGCGAGGCGGGGCTGGACCAGCTGCGAGCCGACGCCGAGCAGTTCGGGCTCAAGGGCGTGAAGCTGTACACAGCCGAGTGGCATGGCGAATCGCGCGGGTACAAGCTCACCGATCCCTGGGCCTACCGGTATCTGGAGGTCTGCCGCGAGCTGGGCATCAAGAACGTCCACGTACACAAGGGCCCCACCATCCGACCGCTGGACCGGGACGCGTTCGACGTGGCCGATGTCGACCACGTGGCCACTGATTTCACCGATCTCAACTTCGTGGTCGAGCACGTTGGGCTGCCCCGGCTGGAGGACTTCTGCTGGATCGCCACCCAGGAACCCAACGTCTACGGCGGCCTGGCCGTGGCGATGCCGTTCATCCACACCCGCCCCCGCTACTTCGCGCAGATCATCGGGGAACTGCTGTACTGGATCGGCGAGGACCGGATCTTCTTCTCCTCCGACTACGCCCTGTGGACTCCCCGCTGGCTGGTCGAGCGGTTCGTGGACTTCCAGATCCCCCAGGACATGAGCGAGTACGCCCCGATCACCACCGAGCAGAAGAAGAAAATCCTCGGCCTGAACGCCGCCAAGGTCTACGACCTCCCGGTCCCAGCCGAACTCCAGCTACCCGACGCCGGCGAAACCGCGACCGGCCCGCGCCAGCCGGAGCAGGCTGATCTGGCTGGAGTCTGAGATGAGGAGCACTCTGGCCAGATCCGGGACGCGGGTCGAGACCGCATACCAATCCCTCGCGACGGTGGTGGATCCCGAACTGGACGAGCCCATCACCGATCTCGGCTTCGTGCGCTCGGTGGAGGTGGACGGCAGCACGATCGTCGTCCACCTTCGGCTGCCAACGTCGTTCTGCGCGCCCAACTTTGCTTACCTGATGGCCTCGGACGCCAAAGATGCTCTGCTGTCTCTGGATTGGACGGAACAGGTCACAGTCGAGCTGGACGACCACCACGATTCAGGCCTGATCAACGCAGGCGTGGCCGCCGATGCCGGTTACCGCGGCACCTTCGGCCATGAGGCCGACCAGGACCTGGACGAACTGCGAAAGACGTTCCAGCGCAAGGCACATACTGCGGCCATGGAACGCTGTCTGACCCAGCTGCTGCGGACCGACCCGGGCCGGGACGCCGGTTCGGTGGGCCGGGTACGGCTGCGCGATCTGGCTCCAGGTCCTGATACGGAGGCACTGCTGCGGCGCCGCGCAGTGTTGGGTCTGACCGGTGACCCCAACGCCCTGGTCATGGTCGATCACGACGGGCGCGGCTACCCGCCGGAGCAGGTTCCGCTCGCCCTGCGCCGGGCCCGCTCCACCCGGATCTCGATCGAGGGCAACGCCCACTTCTGCCGCGGCCTGCTGCGCACCCGCTACCCCGGAGCGGAAGCCAGTCAGTCCGATCCGGGTACCGGACCCGGCGGCGCTCCGGAGGCTGACCGGCGCGCCCTCATCCCCCTCACCCTGCTAACGAAGGAGCCTGCCCCGTGACCAGCACCATGCGCGCCGTCCAGGTGGTCGGCTATCACCAGAACCTGGAAATGACCGAGATACCCGTCCCGCAGCCGGATGGGCCGTGGGATGTGATCGTCAAGATCGGCGGGGCTGGAGTCTGCCGCACCGACCTGCACATCCTGGAAGGGCAGTGGGCCGAGAAATCCCAGGTGAAGCTCCCCTACACGATCGGGCACGAGAACGCCGGCTGGGTGCATGCGGTCGGCTCGGCGGTGACCAACGTGGCCGAGGGCGACAAGGTGATCCTGCACCCGCTGATCACCTGCGGCCTGTGCCGGGCCTGCCGCTCCGGAGACGACGTGCACTGCGAGTCCAGCGCCTTCCCCGGCATCGACACCAACGGCGGCTACGCC
This sequence comes from uncultured Kineosporia sp., assembly GCA_937859855.1. The sequence continues at coordinate 14,710 of CALMAR010000268.1, read as the reverse complement.
GAGTACCTGAAAACCTCCGCCCGCAGCGTGGTCCGGATCGACGACTCGCTGGAACCCTCCGACGTCGCGGCGCTGGCCGACGCCGGGCTGACGGCGTACCACGCCGCCGCGAAGGCAGCTCGCCGGCTGACGCCGCGTGACCGTTGCGTGGTGATCGGCGCCGGTGGCCTCGGGCACATCGGAATCCAGGTCCTCAAAGCCCTCAGCCCAGCCGAGCTGATCGTCATCGACCGCAACCCCGACGCCCTCAAGCTGGCCCAGGACATCGGCGCTGACCAAGGCGTCCTTGCCGACGGCGACGAGTCGCAGCAGGTACTGGACCTGACCGGCGGAAACGGAGCCGAGGTGGTCGTGGACTTCGTCGGCGAAGGCGGATCAACCTCCACCGGGCTGAAAATGCTCCGCCGTGCCGGTGACTACCACGTCGTCGGCTACGGCGAGAACATCAACATCCCCACCATCGACATCATCTCCACCGAGATCGCCATCATCGGAGACCTCGTCGGCACCTACAACGACCTCTGCGAACTGATGGTCCTCGCCGCTCGCGGCGCCGTCACCCTGCACACCGTCAAATACCCACTCGACGACTACCAAACCGCCATCAACGACCTCACCAACGGCCACATCCGCGGCCGCGCCATCCTCACTCCCTAGAAGCCCCGAACTCCTGGAACAGGGGAATCGCCATGACCGCTCGGCTCAAGTCAGCAGCGCCGCTGGCTCTTGTGATCGGGATCCTCGCGATCATATGGACGGATGCGGCGCTGAACTTCACCTTCCACTGGTTCACGGCGGGCGACCTGGGTAACGGCTTGTCGCTGCCGCACAACTTTCACCTCATCGTCCCGGCCGGGTTCGTCTCGTGGGGCTTCTTCTTCGCGGGTGGTTAAGACTACGCTGCTTTCAGGAAGGTCGTCATCGGTTCCGTCGTCGGCGGCGTGGCCGCACTGGGGGCCATGGCCTGCTCCTCCGCTGTTGCTCCGCTGCCTGACTTCTGGGGCATCGCCCTGTTCGTCGGAATCTTCGCGGTCGCGCTGGTGCTGATGTCGGCCATAGGTGACTGGCATTACGTCCCAGCCACTTTCGGCGCCTTCGCGTCCGTCTTCTTCTGGTGGACAGCGACCGGGCTGGACTACTGGGCGAAGGACGGCGGTGGCGTGGGCAACAGCCTGGCCGCCCTGAAGAATCCAGCCACGGCCGGGGCCGGTGCGTTCGGCGGCGTGATCTCCACGCCGTTCGTGTTCGTCTGGCTCAGCATCACCGCGAGCCTGCTCTGCGGCTGCCTGCTCGGCCTGGCGTCGGTAAGGCTCACCGCGATGCTCACGCCAGCCGCTCCAGCCGAAGTTGTCGAGAGCGAACCCCGGCGCACCTGATTTCTACTGCCAGGAGCACACCCGGGCGGGCGCGGCCGAGGCTGCCGAGGTCAGCTGTCGCGGTGCAAGCCGGCTTCCCGGGCCGCCACGATCGCGTGCGCCCGGTCGGTGACCTGGAGCTTGCGGAACACCGAGCTGACGTAGTTGCGGACGGTCTTGTCGCTGATCGACAGCTGTTTGGCGATCGCCGTGTTGGTCAGCCCGCGGGACAGCAGCCGGAGCACGTTGCGCTCGCCCATGGTCAGGTCCGGGAACAGCTGGGCCTGGGCCGGGTGACGACCGCCCACGTGTCCCAGTACCCGGGCGGCGACGGACGCGCCGAAGATGGCGTCACCGCGGGCCGCGGCCCGGATCGCCCGGACCAAATCCTCTGCCTCACTGTCCTTGAGCACATAACCCCGGGCACCGACCCGGACGGCGCTGAACACCGATTCGTCATCCTCGGACATGGTGAGGACGAGGACGGCGACATCCGGCGCCTGTCCGGCCAGCACGCGGGTCGCTTCGAGCCCTCCGCCGCCAGGCATCTGCAGGTCCATCAGCACGACGTCGGGGCGCTGGGCCAGTGCGATCTCCACGGCGGTCACGGCGTCCGCCGCCTCGCCGACCACCTCGATGCCGCCGGTGACCGACAGCAGAGCTTTCACTCCATCCCGGAACAGCCGGTGGTCGTCCGCGATCAGCACCCGGACGCCGTCGCTGCTCACCACGCCTGCATCCCGTCGTCCCGCAAGCCGGCGGCACCGCGGCGCAGCGGCAGGGTCACAGCGATGCGTGTGCCGGGGCCTCCGGGGCGCTGGCCGGTCACGAGGACGCCGCCTAGTTCCTCGGCCCGCTCCCGCATCCCGGTCAGGCCGACCCCGGGCATCAGGGGCTTGGGCAGGCCGCGGCCGTCGTCGTCCACCGTCAGGGTGACCTGTTCGCCGTCGGCCATCATCCGCAGGCAGAGGCAGGAGGCCCCGGCATGCCGGCCCACATTGGTGAGCGCCTCGCAGGCGATCCGGTAGAGCGCCACCTCGGTCGCGGCGGGGAACTCAGGCAGCGATCCGGAGCCATCCAGGCCGTCAGCGTCCTCACCGCCGGCGATCACCTGGACCTCGACCCCGGACTGACTGTGCAGGTCTTCGGCCCGGGACCGGATCGCCGGAAGCAGTCCGAGCTCGTCCAGGGCAGGCGGGCGCAGATCGTAGACCAGGTCGCGAATTCCGGCCGAGGCGTGGCGGACCTCTGAGCGCAGCCGGGTCGCGAGGTCGACCGCATCACCGGGCCGGTCGGGGATCAGCTGTTCCAGCGCGGCCAGGTGCAGGCGGAGCGAAGCCAAGGTGGGGGCGAGGCCATCGTGCAGATCGCGGCGGATGCGGCGGCGCTCCTCCTCACGGGCCGTGATCACCGCCGCCCGGCTGGCCCGGACCTGGTCGAGCGCGCGGGCCGCGTGCAGCGCGATCCCTATCTGCGCGGCCAGGTCGGCGAGCAGCTCCGCGTCCGGTCCGGGCAGGACCCGGTCTCGCGCCCGTGGCTCCACCAGCAGCGTCCCGACCCGCTCTCCGGAGAAGGAGAGCGGGACCCGGACCAGCCTGGAGCGGTTTGGCGGGCCGGACGGCCCGTCCGGCGCCGCTTCATCTTCGGTGACGATCGCGGCGTACGGCAGCCGCAGCCGGCCTGCGATCTGCGCCGCGATCTGCGCCGTCACGGCCTCCGTCCCGCCAGCGGCACCATCGGGACCTGGCTCGCCGCCGAAGCGGCGGCCCAACTGGACCATCAGCTCGGCCGCGTCGTGCGGGTGAGAGAACAGCACGCCGTCGACCCGGGGGCGCAGCCAGCCCTGCAGCGGTACGGCACTGAGGACGCCGGCGCCGACGCCGACCGCCAGCGCCCAGACCGGAAGGGTGCTGTCCCGTGCATTGACACCAGCTGCGGCGAGCACGGCCACGACGATGGCGCAGACCCAGGTCACCAGCAGGGCGTAGGTCAGCGCCGCCGCCATGAGCCGGTCACGCAGGCTCAACGTGGTCAGCTCTGGGCCGGTGCCGGGCTGCGCCGCAGCAACAGGTAGATGATCACGACATTGACGATGCAGCCGACGATGGAGCTGATGACCAGGAAAGCATTCGGGCCGAAGATGATGCCCGGTGCGCCGGAGATGAACGACACCGCGTTGATGACGATCGTCAGCACCACGCCCCAGCGCTGCCGGCGCCACACACCGTAGGAAGAGACGAACGACAGGATGGCCAGCACGAACGCGAGCACGACGATGCCCCACGGCACGCCGTCCGTGTTGCCCTTTCCGCCACTGAGCTCCGGCAGGCTGGCGGCGACCCCGAAGACGCCCATCAGGACGTTGAGGATGGCCGCGATGGCGTGCGGCTTCGAGGGACGAGCACCGATGAATGTGGTGGCAGCGGCACTGGTCTGCTGTTCGAGGGACATTGTGGCCTCCTGATGAGGGTGGCTCGATCGTAGGAATCGATCGAGCGGATACCAAGAGGCTGGCGGGCGCGCTGTCCCGGCCGCAGGTGACCGGTGTCCCGCTGTGCCCATGCCGGTCCGCCATGAGGGGCGGGACCGGACGCGGCTTCAGGACGGCGCTCCAGGACGGCGGCTCAGATTGGCTCTTCGGTCGAGTGGGAGTCGCTCAGGGTGGACGCTCCCCAGCCGGCGATCAGGCCGACAACCACGGCGAGGGCGGCGTACGTGACTCGCTCCCCGTGGAAGAAGGAAGCGACGAGGTCATGACTCCACCGGCCGGTGGGCAGGCTCACCGTTACCAGAGCGGCGATGAGCGTGCCCACCACGGCGGTGCCGACGCTGGTCCCGACCTCTTGGGCAGTGTCGTTGAGCGCGGCCCCGATCGAGGTGCGATTGCTGGGCATGGCGCTGACGAGCGCCACGGCGCATATGGTCATCACGGTCCGCAGTCCGACGGTCAGGACGACCATGGAGACGGCGATGGCCACGTAGCCGTGCTCGACCCCCCAAGCCAGGCCGGCCAGCGAGCCAGCCAGCAGGACCGCCCCGGTCAGGCAGGCGATGCGGTGACCGAACCGCTGCGCGAGGAACTCCGAGACCGGGGTCGCCGCGATCATTGTGAGAATGAGGGGGAGGTTGGCCAGCCCGGCCCGCACCGGGCTCCAGCCGTAGGCGTACTGGAAGTGCAGGATCAGGCCGAACATGACGCCGGCCATGGCGATCGAGGTGCCGATCTGGGCGAGGGTGGCACCGCGCACCGTACCGCTGCTGAAGAGACCGAGGTCGAGCATGGGCTCGGGGGTGCGGCGCTCGTGGCGCAGGAAGGCGGCGAAGGCAAGGAGCGCACCGAGCGCCGACGCGCAGGTAGCGACCGAGAGCCAGCCATGCTCCACGCCGCTGGTCAGGGTGTAGCAGGCGAGACCGATGGTGGCGACGCTGAGCACGGCTCCGGGGAGGTCGAGCGCGTCGCTGGTCAGATCCTCGGGCCGGTCGGCTGGAACGCCCAGGCGCACGCCGATCCAGGCGATGAGGGCGATCGGAGCGTTGACCACCAGCAGCCACTCCCAGCGCACGTGGGCCAGGGCGGTGCCCCCGAGAAGCGGGCCGAGGATGAAACCACTCATGCCGACGACGATCATGACCGTCATGGCCCGCATCCGCAGCGCCTGGTCATCGAAGAGCCGGAAGACGAGCGAGTTGGTGATGGGCGCCATTGCGGCGGCGGCGATGCCGAGCGCAGCGCGCAGCGCGATCAGCTGGCCGGCCGAGTCGACCGCGATCACGGCCAGACTGATCAGGCCGAAGGAGGCGAGTCCGACCAGCAGGACCCGGCGGCGTCCGAGCCGATCGGCGGCCGAACCGGCCGTCAGCAGCAGGCCACCGAAGGTGAGTGAATAGGCGCCGGTGACCCACTGGAGCGCGGTCGTACCGCTGCCGAGGTCGCGCCCGATGGTCGGCAGGGCGATGGTCAGCAGGGTGTTGTCCACCATCTCCACGAAGAAGGCCAGGCAGAGGGCGAGCAGCGGCACCCACGCCGCCCGCAGCGAGGCGTAGGCGCGGACCGGGCCGGTATCGACGGTGGAACTCATCAGGCACCTCCAGGATCGAACAGCGTTCGAGAATCAAACGATGTTCGATACGATAGAACAATGTTCGATCCTCTGCAAGCTGTGATGGGATGTCAGCATGGCGGCACGGCCCGGCGCCCGGGTGGGCGCAACGAGCGATGGACGGCGGCGCGCCTCGCACTCGATGGATGCCGTCATCTCCGAGGCCGTCGCCCTCCTGGACGAAGCCGGCGAATCGGCCCTTACCTTCCGCGCCCTGGCCGGTCGGCTGGGTGGCGGGGTGGCCAGCATCTACTGGTACGTCGCCAGCAAGGACGAACTACTCGACCGCGCCACCGACCACGTGCTCGCCCACGTCCTCACCGACACCAAGCATTTCGCCGGAGCCGAAGACCCGATCGAGGATCTGCGCGCCATCGCCGTCACGTTCTTCGACGCCATCGTCGAGCGGCCCTGGCTCGCCGCGTACTTCATGCGCGACACGGGTGTCCAGCCCAACGGGCTGCTGCTCTACGAGCGGCTCGGCCAGCAGGTGCTGCGGCTCGGCCTCGATCCCCGGGACAGCTTCGACGCCGTCTCCGCGGTCATGGGCTACGTCATCGGCGTCGCCGCCGACCTCGGCCAGCATCCCCCGCAGCAGGTCAGCGACGGCAGCGTCACCCGTGAGCAGCTCACGGCCGGCTACGCCGATGAGTGGCGCGCGCTGGACCCGGAGGCCTTCCCGTTCGTGCACTACATCGTCGACGAGTTCACTGTCCACGACGACGCCGACCAGTTCCGCGCGGGCCTGGATCTGTTGCTGGCCGGTCTCCGCCTCCAAGCCGGCGCCGATCGTTCACCGCCTCCCGCCCCCTGAACGCAACCTGACCGGCCTGGCGCCTCTGCCTCCGAGATCAGCCGCGCGAGGCGGTGCTGGTCAAATATCTGGCATGACGGATGGTCCCGGGTTGGCCAGCGACTACTACCGCGAGGTGGTAGAGCCCCTTTTACTCAGGCGGTGGCCGGGATTACCGCATGCCGCGGGCCGGCTGGGGAGTGGTTCGGATGTCCTGGGTCTGGACGATGAGCTGTCTCGCGACCATGACTGGGGATTGAGGCTGACGCTCATGGTCCAGCCCGATCGGCTCGCTGAGGTCGACGGCTACCTCGCGGAGAGCCTCCCGGATCGGTTCGCCGGATGGCCCACCCGGTTTGCGACGACGTGGGACGGGATGGTCCGGCATCGGGTCGAGGTCACCACGGCTGAGCAGTTGACCGAATCCCGGCTGGGCCTGGACATGTCCAGCGGTCTGAGCGGTCTGGACTGGCTGTGCCTGACCGGGCAGTCGGTGCTGGAGGTGACGGCAGGCCCGCTGTTCCACGACGGACCCGGGACGATCAGCCGGCTTCGCGAGGAGCTGACCTGGTACCCGCCGGACGTCTGGCGTTACGTGGTGGCCGCGGACTGGATCCGGCTGGGGCAAGATCTGCCGTCGCTGGGCCGGGCCGGGCAACGTGGCGACGCATTGGGCAGCCGGGTGATCGCGGGCCGGATCGTGAGAACGGCGATCCATCTCGCCTTTCTGCTGTCCTGCGTGTGGCCGCCCTACTCCAAGTGGCTGGGCACCGCATTCGCCCGGCTGCCGGTGGCCGGGGAACTGACAGCCCCGCTCGCGGCGGTGCTGTCGGACCAGCCGTGGCCGGACCGTCAGCAGGCGGCGGCCCAGGCACTGGAGATCCTGCAGCGCGCGCAGGCCGGTGCGGGTCTGCCGGTCGAGGACGTGCCGCCGGCAGAGACATTCTTCGACCGCCCGTTCATCGAGGTCCGGGCCGGCGTCTCCAGGCTTCTGCTGGCGGCGATCCAGGACCCACAGATACGAGCGCTGCGACCGGGGCTGGGCTCGGTGGAGCAGTGGGTCGACCACGTCGGCATACTTATGGATGCCCCCGGGCGAGTGAGGACGGCCAAAGCGCAACTGCAGGCGATCTCCGCATCCTGATCGCCTGCTCCGGCTCGCAGGATCAGGTCCCGATCTCAGAACGAGGGGTCGATCAGCCCAGCGACGCGGCTGCCGCACGCAGGTCCTGCAAGGCCGCCAGCACATGCACCGCCAGCACCGTGCCGTCGTCGCGATCACCGTCGGACCATCGGGCGTAGCCGCGCTTGAACGCGAGAACGCCCAGTTCGCTCGCCAGTTCGGCGGCCGCAGGGGAAACGCCGCGGGCAACCAGAGCGACGGTCATGGCGGCGGCCAGGCCCACGCTTTTCAGGGCGTCGCGCTCCTGAAGTTCGGTGCTGGCTGCGACCGCCGCCTTGAGGCGCGGGCCGAGTTCGCGGTTGATCGGCCCCATTTCGCCGGATGCGCGCTCGAGGCCGGCGGCGACGGCGTCCAGAGGACTTGCCTTCGCCGGTGCTTCGGCGATTCCCTCGGCGAGCAGCCGGCTCAGGGTCTCCTGACCGGCCACCAGAAGCTCACGCTTGTCCGAGAAGTGCCGGAAGAAGGTGCTCTTGGTGACTCCGGCCCGGGCGGCGATCTGAGCCACGGTGGTGCCGTCGTAGCCCTGCTCGGTGAACAGATCGACGGCGGCGACGACGAGTCGCTCGCGCGCTCCTGGTTCCCATCGAGCCATGACATCATTCTAGGCGACGGGACATGTATCCCATCATTCTGCTACGGTGACGAGACAAAGGTCCCATCAAACAGGAGAGTCACATGCGCGTCTTCGTCACCGGTGGTACGGGCACGATCGGCACGGCGGTCATCGCCGAACTGCTGGGCAATGGGCACACCGTTCTCGCCCTGGCGCGCTCGGACCGTTCCGCGCAGGCCTTGCGGGAGGCCGGCACCAGCATCCTGCGAGGAGAGATCGCGGATGTCAGCACCTTGCAGGCCGGGGTGGCCCAGTCCGACGGCGTGATCAGCCTGGCGTTCGGACGCGACTACAGCAGTTCCGATGCGCTCGCACGGGCCATCGCCGAGGAAAGCACCGCCTTGGCCACTCTGGGGGAAGCGCTCATCGCCAGCGACCGGCCGATCGTCACCGTCTCGGGCACGCCATGGGTTGCCGGGCGGGCATCCACCGAGGCGGATCCGCTACCGGACGCCGGACCGGTGGCCGGACGGGCCCACTCGGTCAACGCACTGCTGAACCTGGCGTCGCAGGGTGTGCGCAGCTCGGCAGTGCGGATGCCGCGGACCGTCCACAACGAGGGCAGGGGCGGATTCGCCGGTCTGCTCACCGAGGCCGCACGTCGCACTGGGATAGCTGGCTATCCAGGCGACGGCAACCAGCGATGGCCTGCCGTGCACGCGCTCGACGCGGCTGTCTTGTTCCGGCTGGCGCTGGAGTCCGCACCGGCCGGCTCGTCCTGGCACGCCGTGGCCGATGAGGGAGACCGGGTGCGCGACATCGCGACGGTCATCGGCCGGCGACTGAGCCTGCCGGTTGAGGCCGTTCCGGAAGAGAACTTCGGTCCGTTCGGCGCGATCTTCGCCATGGACCAGCCCGCGGACAGCAGTCATACCCGCAGCACTCTGGGGTGGACCCCGGCCCACCCCAGCCTGCTCGCCGACCTGGAAAACGTTCAGCCCTGATTGAGACCGGGACCTGCCCGGAGATTTTGCTGGCGATCTTGAACAAGTACAGATGAGATGGACCCTGCAACGTCGTCGGCGGTCTCCAGGGCCAGGACGGCTCTGGCCAAGAACCACACTCAACGGTGAAGGTGGATGAAGAATGGGCGATATCAGTCTGTCCCAGGCGCAGAGCGTTCTCGACGCGGCCGTGGCCAAAGCCAAAGAGATCAACACCCTGATGGACATCGCGGTGGTGGATGCCGGGGGCAACCTCAAGGCGTTCCTGCGAATGGACGGCGCCTGGCTGGGCAGCATCGACATCTCGATCCGAAAAGCCCGGACAGCCCGCTACTTCGACATGAACACCGGTGACATCGGTGCGCTGTCTCAGCCAGGAGGCCCCCTGTACAACATCGAGGTCTCCAATGGCGGACTGATCAGCTTTCCGGGCGGCATCCCGCTGCGCGATGGGGACGATGTGATCGGCGCGGTGGGAGTCAGTGGCAGCACCGTGGACGACGACCACGCAGTGGCGGACGCGGGCGCGAAGGCCCTGAGCTGAATCTGGCCGCTGGCCAGGGAAGCCGCAGCCCAACAACGAGCACGGAGGCATAGGACATGGCAGGCAACAGAGCTGTTGCGTACATGGGGACCGGCAGGGTCGAGGTGCAGGACACTGACTACCCGACTCTGGAACTACGGGACGGGCCGGGAGTCAACCCCGCGAACGTGGGCCGGAAGGTCCCGCACGGGGCGATTCTCAAGGCAGTTGCGACGAACATCTGCGGATCGGACCAGCACATGGTGCGTGGCCGGACCACGGCCCCCGAAGGCCTGGTCCTCGGCCACGAAATCACCGGTGAGGTGGTAGAAGTCGGGCCTGGCGTCGAATTCATCAAGGTGGGCGACCTGTGCTCGGTGCCGTTCAACATCTCCTGCGGGCGGTGCCGGAACTGCAAGGAGGGTCACACCGGGGTCTGCCTGAACGTCAATCCCGACCGTCCCGGTTCGGCCTACGGGTACGTCGACATGGGCGGGTGGGTCGGCGGCCAGGCCGAGTATGCGCTGGTGCCCTACGCGGACTGGAACCTTCTCAAGTTTCCGGACAAGGACCAGGCGCTGGAGAAGATCCTGGACCTGACCATGCTGTCGGACATCTTCCCCACCGGGTACCACGGCTGCTACACGGCCGGCGTCACCACCGGCTCCACCGTCTACATCGCCGGCGCGGGCCCGGTCGGCCTGGCCGCCGCCACATCGGCATTCCTGCTCGGCGCGGCGGTGGTGATCGTGGGAGACCTGAACGAGGACCGGCTGGCTCAGGCCCGCAGCTTCGGCTGCGAGACCATCGATGTGTCCAAGGGCGACCCGAAGGACCAGATTGAACAGATCCTCGGCGTCCCAGAGGTGGACTGCGCCGTAGACGCCGTCGGGTTCGAGGCCCGCGGGCATGGAGGCGAAGCGGACACCGAACGGCCAGCCACGGTGCTCAACTCGATGATGGATCTCACTCGCGCGGCCGGGCGGATCGGCATTCCCGGCCTGTACGTCACCGGTGACCCGGGCGCCGCCGACGAGGCCGCACAGCAGGGATCGCTGTCCCTGCGGATCGGACTGGGCTGGGCCAAGTCGCACTACTTCTACACCGGTCAGTGCCCGGTGATGCGCTACAACCGCGGGCTGATGATGGCCATCCTGCACGACCGGGTCAACATCGCCCGCAACGTCAACGCCACACCGATTCCGCTGGATCAGGCGCCGCAGGGATACCAGGACTTCGACTCCGGAGCCGCCAAGAAGTACGTCCTCGATCCGCACGGCATCGTGGCTAAGCAAGCCAGCTGAGGCCGACTTCGGACCGCCGAAATCCTACTGCGGGCGGGCATCATGTGGTCATGAGAGGCCGTCGATGGCGACTCGGATCCCGCGGTGCCCCCCGCGGCGGCTGAAAGGCCGCCCCTGGGCTGATACGTGGCCGGCCGGGTGGGTCACGGTTGCGCTTGCACCCGAAGACGTCAACTGCGGGCAGACCTCACCGGCTCACCGGCCGGGCCACCCGTTGCGCGGCACCACCAGGCCCGCTCGCTCGGAACGAAGTGAGACGGACATCGGCGGAGCGGGCCCCGGCCAGCGCGGGAAGAGTCCACACTTGCCCCCATCTGGAACTGCGGCATGATGCTGATGAGGGCTGCACGAGACGAAGGACGCCAGACCAGCCGGTCGGCTGACCCGGCAAGACCAGGTGCCGATTCGCCTGCAGACGTGAGGCGAATCGATCGACGGGACCGTTACGCCTGGATCCATCTCACGGTTGCACCGTTGAAAGAAAGGATCCGCGTGATTACGGGCGAAACGACGCCGCCGGGGGCAGAAGAGCCCCTCCAGACACCATCCGTTTCCTTCGCCACCGGGAAGGAGAGAGTTGTATCATTCCGGCCCCGAACCGTTCTGATGGTTCTGGGAGTGCTCCTGGCTGTGGTGGCGGCTCTTGGTTTCTTGCTGCTGGCTCAGAAGGGCCTGACGGTCATTGCCATCGCCCTGTTCTTGGCCCTGGCACTCAATCCAGCGGTCGAGTTCTTTCAGCGCCGCGGGCTGGGCCGGGGTCTGGCCGTTGCCGCGGTCTATGGAGTCGCATTCGTCGTTTTCTTGCTTCTGGCCCTTGTTTTTATTCCACCACTCGTGATCCAGATCAGGCATTTCATCACTTCGCTGCCGGATCTGGTCCAGGACCTGACCGGCGGCCGGGGACCATTTGGGTGGCTGGAGCGCCGGTTCCACGTCGTCGAGCAGGTCAAGAAGCTCACGTCCAAAGACGGCTCCGCCAGCTTCGCCGGCGCAGCGATTCCAGCACTTGGAATCGCCAAAGGCGTTGCGACAGTCATCACCAACATTCTGATCATCGCATTTCTTACCCTTTTCATGCTGCTCGAAGGGCCCGGCTGGCGGCGCACTTTCACCAATCTGATCCCAGAAACGCGCCGGTCCTCGGTGCAACGCATGGGCAGTGGCGTGTACAAGTCCGTCAGCGGATTTGTCAGCGGCAATCTCCTGGCCAGCTTGCTGGCAGGCGTCGTCGCGACCGTCCTCCTCCTGATCGTCCGGGTACCTTACCCATTTCCACTGGGCCTATTCACGGCGATCATTGAACTCGTTCCTTACATAGGCCCGGTTGTCGTCACCGTGCTACTCACCCTGGTCGCACTCACAGTTGGCCCGATCTCGGCCATCATCGTCTTCGTGCTACTCGTTCTTTATCATTTGATCGAGGGCCACACCGTACGCCCGCTCATCTATGGACGGGCGCTGAAACTGTCACCCCTGGCCGTCCTCATCGCCATCATTCTCGGTACCGAAATAGCGGGGGTTCTCGGCACCCTGGCAGCCATCCCGGTCGCGGGATCTATCCAGGCGATCCTCAGCGAACTCCTGGACCAGCGCGAACAACGACGATCCGGTCGAACCAGCCAAGAAAAAATGGAGCCAGACGCACTTCCGCCTCAACGTCTGTGATTCGACCAGAGCGAGTTCAGATCAGGCTCGGCCAGCGGGATGACTGAGCGAGGTGTGCTCGAAGAGCGGCGGTCGTTCGTTCAAGATCGCCGGTGGCCAGCAGGTCGAGCAACAGGCCACGCAGCACGGCCAGGTCGAGGGTGTTGCGAGCCGGATCGCCCGATCCGTTCATCGGCGATGAACGCATCAGAGACAACCAGTCTTCGACAGTACGCGCCGCGAAGTCGGCCCACGGTCCGTCCGGAACCATGAGCGAACGGCCGTAAACCTCCACCCAGAGATTCAGGATCTTGCGATGTTCGGGGGCGATGAGCCAGCCCCAGATCCGTTCAATGGGGTGCGTGAGTGAATGGTCGCCGGTCGCGGAGAACGCGGTCACAAACGCCAGTTCCTCTCGTCGTGCCCGGGCCAGCACGGCCCGGATGAGCCCCTCCTTGCTGCCGAACAGGAACAGCAGTACCCGCGGACTGGAGCCGACGGCATCGGCCAGGGGGCGCAGGGACAGGTCGCTCAGTCCATGTCCGAGCACCCAGGTATAGGCCTGCTCCAGCAGATCCTGCTGCCGGGCGGACGGCGTCCCCGCCGGTGGCTCGGTCACAGTAGTAGTCTCCACTGAAACGATCGTTTCAGTGGAACCGGGGCACAGACATGGGAGAGCCGTCGATCCGGCCCCTGGGAGCGCCAGGCGACTTGGGCTGGGTGATCAAGGCACATGGCGAGGTCTACGCGGCTGAATTCGGCTGGGACGCCTCCTTCGAAGCCCTGGTCGCCCGGATCGTCGCGGACTACGCCGGCCGCCATGATCCAGGCCGGGAGAACGCATGGATCGCCCAACTGGACGGACGGCGGGTCGGCTGCGTCTTCTGTGTCGCCGAAGACGAAACAACGGCCAAGCTGCGGATCCTGCTGGTGCATCCAGACGGACGAGGTCACGCCCTGGGCCGGACGCTCGTCCGGCAATGCGTCCAATTCGCCCGCCGGGCCGGCTATCAGCGCATCCGGCTCTGGACGAACAACCCGCTCGCGGCCGCCCGCCACATCTATCTGGAAACCGGCTTTTCGCTGATCGCCGAGGAGCCCCATCACAGCTTCGGCGCCGACCTCACGGGGCAGACCTACGAACTCGCCCTGGAGCCGGGCTCCGCTCAGACCTGAGACCGCCCGCAATCGAAATCACCGGAGGCTGGTGGTCATCCACGGTCCCTAGCATGGTGCCGTGACCACCCAGACGCTGCTGGAACATCCGTGGCTGCCCCCAGCGGCGCTGGCCTGCATGGTCATCCTGGCGGCGGTCACGGGTTTGTGGCTACTGGACCGGCCGGCAATTGCTTGGGGGCTGGCTGGCCTCTCACTGGTGCCGCTCGCCGAGCTGACCCTCACTCCGGTGGGCGTACTGACCGTTCGTGGCTGCACCCTCCAGTGGTCCCTGCCGGCGATCGGCCGCCCGGAGTCGCTGGCCAACGTCGCGCTCTTCGTGGCCCCGGTCTTCCTGGTCGCGCTGGCGCTGAGCCGCCCGCTGATGGCACTGCTGGCCGGCAGCTCGCTGTCCGCGGCCGTGGAGGCGGTGCAGGCGTTCCTTCCTGGGCGCGCCTGCGACACGAATGACTGGCTGAACAACACCATCGGCGCCCTGCTCGGCGCCGTCCTGGCCTTCGCCACCATCCGTGCCGCGCATCTCCGGGCCCAGCAGGCGATCCGCGCCAAGACCGTTGCCCGCGAGTCACAATGAGAATCTGGGCAGAACGCTGGGCAACGGAATGGTCGCCGCGATGGTGGTGGGACCGCCCGGCGGGCTGTCAACGTGGATCCGGCCGCCGGCGGTGTCGATCCGGTCGGCGAGCCCGCGCAGTCCGTGACCGCCGCCGATCGATGCTCCGCCGCGGCCATCGTCCGTCACCGCGACCCGCAGGTCGTCCTGGACGTCGCAGCGGACCACGACCCGGGTGGCCGCGGCGTACCGGACGACGTTGGTCAGGCATTCCGAGCAGATGAACCACAGCAGCGCCCTCTCGGGCAGCGCCAACCTGCCGAGGTCCCCGGTCAGCTCGAACCGCGAGGCCAGCGGCGTGGTGCTGACCAGCCGGCGCAGGGCCGGCTCCAGCTCGGTGCTGGACACCGCTCCCGGGTAGAGGCCGCGACTCAGCCGCAGCAGGTCCTCGACCGCGTCTCGCAGGATGGCGCGAAGCTCGTCACCGGCCGGCGCCGGGACGGCCCGGAGCTCGTCCTCCAC
>CALMAR010000267.1:1658-5825 GCA_937859855.1 uncultured Kineosporia sp. | reverse complement strand
GCGCAGCAGTTCCTGCACCTCCTGGTCCGGCTCGCGGCGCCCGATCTGCGGGTCCAGCTCCACCGTCACCAGCTCCGGCACCCGGACGCCGAGCCGCCTGGCCAGCTCGCCGACCACCACCACGGCGACCAGAGCCGCCGTGCCCTGACCGGCGCCACGGAACTTGCGCACGTACGTGCCGTCGTCGTCCGCCTCCATCAGACCCGGCAGCGAACCACCCTCCCGCAGTGGGGTCAGGTACGCCGTGGCGGCGATCCGGGGAAGCACGCGTTCATTATCGGGCCAAGGCCGCCGCGCCGATGTCCGGCCGGACGTTGACCGGCTTCAGCTGGGACGGCGGCGAGACCTGGGTCAGTGGCCGCGGCTGGTCCGGCGTCCCGTCGTCGCCCCGCGCGTCCACCCACAGAGCCTAACCCTCCAGTTCAGCGGGACGACCGATAAGGCCCGGTCTGCCCGGTTGGTGCAGTTCTCCCGGAGAGCGGGAGAGCCTGGGCGGGGCTGGGCGTTCAGGCGCGGCGGCGGTAGGCGCGGACGGCGAGCGGGGCGAAGACCAGCACGATCCCCGCTCCCCACACCAGCGACCAGATCACCGGCCCGGCCGTCGGCCCACCGACCATCAGCGCCCGGACGGCATCGGTCAGGTGGCTGACCGGGTTGATGGTGACCCAGTGCTGCAACCAGCTCGGCAGGGTGGAGGCCTGAACCAGCATGTTGCTGCCGAAGGTGAGCGGGAACATGAACATGAAGCCGAAACCCTGGACCGAGCCCGACGTGCGCAGGATCAGCCCGAGCCAGACGAAGACCCAGCTCAGCGCCATGGTGAAGCCGAGGGCGAGCAGGCAACCCGCCAGCGCCAGCAGCGGGTTGGTGGTCACCCGGAACCCGATGATGTAGCCGAAGGTCAGCTCCACCACGATCGACACCAGGAACCGGACGACGTCGCCGAGCACGGCACCGACCAGCGGCGCGGCCCGGGCGATCGGCAGGCTGCGGAACCGGTCGAAGATGCCCTTCTCGATGTCGGTGTTCAGGTTCACCCCGATCGACACCGACGAGAACAGCAGCGTCTGCAGCATCAGCGCGGGCAGCACGAACTGCAGGTAGTCGTGGGTGGAGCCGGTGATGGCGCCGCCGAACAGATAGACGAAGACGGTGGTGAACAGGATCGGCTGCAGAGTGACGTCGAGCAGCTGCTCGGGAGTGCGGCGGATCTTCGTGATCGCCCGCCCGGCCAGGATCAGGCTGTGCCGCACGACACCGAGAGGGCGGGCCGGGGTGGATGAGGTCGGGGCGGCAGGCACTCCGACATCCTCGATGCTCAGGGTGGCGCTCATGCTGCACTCTCCTCGGTGTCCTCCTGGACGTCGCGGGTTCCGGTCAGGGCGAAGAACACCTCGTCCAGGCTGGGCAGCCGCAGGGCGAGTTCGGTGACGGTGATGCCGGCCTGGCTGAGGCGCCCGACCAGCGCGATGAGGGCGCTGTCGTCGTCCACCGGCACCGACAGCACGCCGCGGCTGGGCGACTCGACCGGCTTGTGCGCGACCTCGGTGAGCATGCTCTCGACCTGCGGCAGGTCCGACGGATCGGCCGGGCGCACCTCGAGAGTCTGGCCGCCGACGATGTGCTTGAGCTCGGCCGGAGTTCCGTTGGCGATCACCGCACCATGGTTGAAGACCGAGATCCGGTCGGCCAGAGCGTCGGCCTCCTCGAGGTACTGGGTGGTCAGCAGCACGGTGGTGCCGTCGCTGGCCAGCCGGCGGACCAGATGCCAGACGTCCTCACGCTTAGCCGGGTCCAGGCCGGTGGTGGGTTCGTCGAGGTAGATCACGGAAGGGCGGCCGACCAGGCTGGCGGCCAGGTCGAGGCGCCGGCGCATGCCGCCGGAGTAGGTCTTGACCAGCCGATCGGCGGCCTCGTCCAGATCGAACTGCCGGAGCAGGTGGGCGGCCCGGGCTTTCGCGTCCTTGCGGGAGAGGTCGAGCAGGCGGCCGATGAGAGTCAGGTTCTCCAGGCCGGTCAGATCCTCGTCGACCGAGGCGTACTGGCCGGTCAGGCCGATCCGGCGGCGGACCGCGTCCGGATGCTTGGCGACGTCGAGGCCGTCGACGGTGGCGCTGCCCTCGTCGGCCCTGAGCAGGGTGGCGAGGATCCTCACCGCCGTCGTCTTGCCGGCGCCGTTCGGGCCGAGGACGCCGAGGACGGTGCCGCGCTCAGCGGCCAGATCCACCCCGGCCAGGGCGGTGGTCTGCCCGAATCGCTTCACCAGGTCCCGGGCCTGGAAGGCGTAATCCATGAGGGCTCCTTGATCGTGGGTTCTTCTGGTCCAAGATGCCCCGGCCCGCTGTCAGCGCTCGCACGGATCGCTGTCAGGGGCGCTGTCAGGAACCTGTCGCGGACGGCGCCGATCTCAGGTTGTGGATGGGGCCACTAGGGAGTGGTGGCGCCCAGGCCGTTCAGTGCTTGCCGGAACACCGCCGCGAGGGCGCCGTTGAACCCGGCCGTGCCAACGATGAAGGCACCGGTGACGGCGGCGGCGAGCAGGCCGTATTCGACGGCGCTCGCGCCCTGGTCGCCCTGGGCGCGCTCCCGGATGACCCGCCACAGCCCGCGCATGCCACCCAGCCTAGCCGCCTGCCCGATGAGGTGACCGCCCCGGCCGGGGACATGTGGCCCGCGGACCGTGAAGGATCCGTCGCTGAGCGAGCAGGCGGTGTGGTGACATGACGGTCAGAACTCCAACTGCCACTGGCCCATGATGTAGGCAGCGCCTGCGATCAGGACGGCCCACATCAGTAGTGGCAACCCGAAGATCAACAATCCAAGCCACAGAAGCGTGACCCTGGCCTGGTGATTGGCCTGCCAGTTCGTTGCCGGCCGATCGTGGATCGCCCTGTGCGCCACCAGCAGGAGCAGGACGACGGCTGGCGACCATGCCAGTAGCGCGGCGGCGACAAGCCAGCCTGAGCCTGTTCGTTGTGGCGGCACTGCGCGCGGCTAATCCCCGGAACCGGATGGGTTCCAGCAACAGGCGGCGGCTGACCGGCTTGCGGCACGACGTGGCCATCGCCCGCACGGTTGCCACGGGCTTCCCGTGGCAACCGGCCCACCCCTGACCTGCATGTCTGCTGGTGCGCGAGGGGGGAGTTGAACCCCCACGCCCTTTCGGGCACACGGACCTGAACCGTGCGCGTCTGCCATTCCGCCACTCGCGCGAGCGACGAAAGGCTAGCACGCACCCCCGGCCAGCCAGTCCGCCATCTGAACGGCACCGAGGCGACTGCGCCTGCCCCGGACATCGGGATCAGCCGTCGCCCTCCGCAGGTGCACGCCGAGCCCGGACGGTTGTTCAGCGCGGTTCCCTGCCAGCCCAGCGGCGCGGATACGCTGGCCGTGACGCGGGCATGAGTCAGCGGCGGCGCACCGCAGACGCATCGGGAGGAGGCCGGCAGTGGGAATGTTCGATCGCATGGAAGAAGGCATCCAGCGCGCCTTCAACGGCGCCTTCGCCAAGGCCTTCCGCAGCGAGGTGCAGCCGGTCGAGATCGCCAGCGCGCTGCGCCGCGAGGTGGACAACAAGGCCAAGATCGTCGCCCGGGGCCGGACCCTCGTGCCGAACAGCTTCGTGGTCGAGCTCGGGCAGGCCGATCACGAACGCCTGGGCGAGTGGGAGGAAGCCCTGGGCATCGAGCTGCGCGATGTCGTGGCCGAGCACGCCGGCCAGCAGCAGTACGCCTTCGTCGGCCCGGTCACCGTGCAGTTCGAGGAGGCGGACGACCTGGACACCGGCGTCTTCCGGGTCCGCAGCCACACCGCCAGAGGCCCTCGCCCGGCCCAGCCTCAACCCCAGCTGTATCAGTCGCCGGCCCCGCCCCAGAACCAGCCACACCCAGGCCCGAGCCCGGTTCTGCAGCCCTGGCTCGAGGTCGACGGCCGCCACCAGAAGCTGGAGCCGGGCAAGAACGTGGTCGGCCGCGGCGCCGCGGGCGCCGGCGGCCGGGGGGGGCCCGGGGGGTCCCACAAGCCCGCCGCGGGGGACTTCGATCAGGGCGATCAGGGCGATCAGGGCGATCAGGGCGATCAGGGCGATCAGGGCCGGGTCCGGCTGGTCGATCTGGGTTCGACCAACGGCACGTTCCTGGATGGCGAGCGGGTGAGCAGCGTGAGAAC
>CALMAR010000267.1:0-1648 GCA_937859855.1 uncultured Kineosporia sp. | reverse complement strand
GCGCGAGGGCAGCACCATCACCATGGGCCGCAGCCGGATCACCGTTCACCTCGGGCAGCGGTGATCGGGCCGCCATGAGCGAACTGACCCTGACCCTGCTGCGGCTGGGCTACCTGGCCTGCCTGTGGCTGCTGGTGCTCTCCATTGTGGCCGTGCTGCGCCGGGACCTGTTCGGGACCAGGGTCACCCGCCGCCTGCCCAGCGGCCCAGCGGTGGCGGGCCCAGCTCCAGCTGCCGCTCAGCCCCGGCGCCAGGAACGCGCCCAGCCCGGACCAGCGCGGCTGCTGGTGGTCACCGAGGGCTCACTCAAGGGCACCACGATCGCGCTGGGGCAGGCGCCGATCCTGATCGGGCGGGCCCCGGAGTCAACCCTGGTGCTCGACGACGACTTCGCCTCCGGCCGGCACGCCCGGCTCTCGTTGCAGCAGGGCACCTGGATGGTTGAGGATCTCGGATCGAGGAACGGCACCTTCCTCGGGCGCACCCGCGTCCAGGCGCCGACGCCGATCGCGCCCGGTACTCCGGTGCGGGTCGGGCGGACCGTCCTCGAGCTGCGGAGGTAGGGCATGGCCATCGCGTTGCGCTACGCCGCCCGCTCCGACGTCGGCCTGGTCCGGTCCAACAACCAGGACTCCGGGTACGCGGGTCCCAGCCTGCTGGTGATCGCCGACGGGATGGGCGGGCACGCCGGCGGCGACGTCGCCTCCTCTCTGGCCATCGGCGAACTGGCGCCCCTGGACGCCGAATCACACGGCGCCGACACCGCGATGGCCCACCTCTCCGAGGCCGTGCACGCCGCGCACCGAGAACTGCTGGACCGCGTCTCGTACGAACCGGCCCTGTCCGGCATGGGCACCACCGTGACCGCGATCCTGCGCACCGGCGGCCGCCTGGCGCTGGCCCACATCGGGGACTCCCGGGCCTACCTGCTTCGCGACGGCGAGCTCTCGCAGATCACCAAGGACCACACCTTCGTGCAGCGCCTGGTCGACGATGGCCGGATCACCGAGCGGGAGGCCGAGCAGCACCCGCAGCGCTCGGTGCTGATGCGGGTGCTCAGCGACGTCATAGACGATCCGCAACCGGATCTGTCGATGCGCGAGGGCAAGCTCGGCGACCGCTACCTGCTCTGTTCTGACGGCCTGTCCAGCGTGGTCAGCTTCGGCACGCTGCGCGACACCATGGCCGCAGGCAAGGAACCGGACGCCACCTGCGATCTGCTGGTCCAGCTCGCTCTGCGCAGCGGTGCGCCCGACAACGTGACCTGCATCGTCGCCGACGTGGTGGACGCGATCGGTGCGCCCGACAACGTGCCGCTGGTGGTCGGCGCGGCATCGGTCGCTCAACAACCCCGGCAACAGTACCGGGACGGCCAGGCGAGTTCGGCGGCCGAGCGCGCGGCGGAACTGACCGCCGGGCCTCGTCCTGTGCCGGACGAGCCGGACGAGGAGCCTGCTAAAGCCGGGCGCGGGCGGCGCGCACTGCGACTCGGACTGGCGGTGGGGGTGGTGCTGGTGGTGCTGGCGCTGGGCGGCTTCGGCGCCTACCGCTGGAGCCAGCAGCAGTTCTACGTCGGCAGTTCCAGCGGCTCGGTGGCGATCTTCCGCGGCCTGCCGCAGAACGTCGGCCCGCTCACCCTCTCCAGCGT
>CALMAR010000266.1 GCA_937859855.1 uncultured Kineosporia sp. | reverse complement strand
GGGGTGGACGTCGATGGACCAGGCTTCGCGGCGCGGGCCTGCCGCGAACGCGAGTTGCACCGGCCACAGCGCTGGGAGCGCGCAGGCTGGCGGTATCTCAAGGTGAGCGCGCTGGACCTCTTCGCGGATCCGGCCCGCGAGGTGGACCGGGTGCGCGAGACCTGGGTCGAGGCCATGACCGAGCCGATGAACGAGCCGGTGAACGAGCCGATGAACGAGCCGACGACGCCGAAGTCCGCGCCGATCGAGCAGACTGAGCCCGCTGAGGCCAACGCGAACGAAGCGCCGGCCGGGGTGGCCACAGCGCCGGTAAGGTCGGGTCTCGTGAGCGATGGATCAGCTGGGCAAGACCACGAGCGACCCGTGCTGTCCGAGCAAACCAAGGACGACACCGATGAAGGCTGGGGGGAGCAGGACTCCAGCCGGGACGATGAACTGCGACGAGAGCGGCCGCCGCACTGGGGCTAGCGGGCCGGGCCTGAGCGGGGGCGGTGAGCGCCTCAGTTCAGCGGGCGGTTCGCCAGTAGGTCGCGGATCTCCTGCAGCAGGGCGATGTCTTCCGGTGTGGCCTGGACATCGGGTTCCTGGCCCCGCTTGCGCCGCGCCAGTAAGGCGTTCACCGGCACCACCACGGCGAAGTAGACGATGGCCGCCACAATCACGAAGTTGATCAGCGCAGTTATCGTCGTGCCGTAGACGATCTTGCTGCCATTGATCGTGAAATGCGCGGCGTCGAAGTTGGGCGAACCGCCGATGATGCCGATCAGGCCGCCGATGATGCCCTTCGAGAACGCCGCGACTACGGCGCCGAACGCCGTGCCGACCACGACGGCGACCGCGAGATCGACGACATTCCCGCGTAGCAGAAAGTCTCTGAAACCCTTGATCATCGACTGCTCCCATGGGGCGAGATGTGAATCGCCGCGAGCGTAGCGGGCCGCCAGGCCCGGTGGCCATCAGGCCGGCTGAGCCCTGGCTTGGCGGTCCGGGGAATCCCGCCCGGGAGTGTCTGTCCGCGCAGCTTCCCGGGGACCTCCTACGGCGCATTGGATCCAGGATGGAGCAGGACCACGCTCAGGGGGCGGCCCGGTGCCACGCCGGCCAGCCTGCTGGCGGCAGCACGGTCCACCGCCAGCACCACCACACCCGACTCCTGGCCAGAACCAGCGGCGTGATCGGTGCTGAACGCGCTCGCTGACCAGTTGCCGGTATCGGCAGCCAGGTCCGCAGGCTTGGACAGAACCAGGGCGCTTGCGGCCACGAGATCCGCGCCTGCAGGGGCCGGGTCAGCGGCGACAGTGCTGCTTACCGGCGCCACCTGGTCCGCCACCGCAGACCGGGTCGCGGTACTGCCGGTGTCAGCCGTGGACATCGATGAGGCTGAACCCGTAGGGGACGGAGCACCGGTGGGCCGGTCGCCGGAGGCGGAATCGCCGGCAGCAGGGCCCGCATCGCCGGCTGCGTCTGCGCCCTGTCCAGTGCGGAGTTCAGAGCCGGCGCTGGTCCACTGATCCTGAGAATCTCGAACCGCCAGAACGTCGATCCGGTCGCCCGCACGGATCGGTGCGAGCGTGGCCGGATCAGTCACCCGGACGGTGACGGCGACCAGGCCGGGCGGCTGCCCGGCCAGCAGCCCGGGGCCGAGCAGGCGCCTGGTGGTGATGGCTTCACCCGAACCGACTGCTGTGGCCAAGATCTGCCCCGCCGCGTGTGACCGGCTCACCCGGTCGTCCGGGCTGAGCCGTGCTGGCCAGGCCACGATGCGCAGATCCGCTTCGGCCAGCAGGGATCCAGCGGCGAGCTCACGATCAGCCACCGCGACCGGCACGGTCGGTTCAGCCGGGGGCGCAGCCGATCGAATGGTCCCCCAGACGGCCATGAGCAGCATCAGGACAAACAGTGGCCGCCGATGTCTGGCCAGAGTCAATCGGACCCAGCGCCGCGGCCCGTGCGCAGGCCGGCGGGCCGGCCTCCCAGCCCGTGCCGTAGGCCAAAACCGCGTCCAGCCCTGGACCGGCCTCGTGCGTCTGGAGTACTCCCCCCGGATCCGCGGACCGATCTGCCACTTCCGATCCCCAGTGTTGCGATCGCTGGTGCGATGTTCGCTCGATTGTTTCTGTGATTGCCCAGCTCACCGGTCGCTCGTGCCGGCGCGGCCATATCCCTGCCCCGCATTGCCC
>CALMAR010000265.1 GCA_937859855.1 uncultured Kineosporia sp. | reverse complement strand
GCGGTTCCATCGTGCCCCTCCAGGTGCTGGCCGCCGACCTGCGCGCCAAGGGCCGGACCGCCGTCGTCGTGTCTGCCACCGGCACCAACACCGGCGACCTGAACGACCAGGCCAGAACCCTGGACCGGGCCGCCCGGGAACAGATCAGGGCCGGAGCGCCGTCGGTCGACGTGGTCGGCTACTCAGCCGGGGGCGTGGTGGCCCGGATCTGGGCCGATCAGGACGGCGCCGGGGTCGCCCGCCGGGTGATCACTCTGGGCTCACCCCATCACGGCACGGACGTCGCTGGGCTCGCGGCCGGGCTGGCCGCATCGTCGTGCCCGGTGGCCTGCCGTCAGCTGGCCCCCGGCAGTCCCCTGCTGGCCGGACTGCCGGAGACGCCGTCGGCCGCCCGCTGGGTCAGCATCTACACCGCCGACGACGAGACGGTGATCCCGGTGACCACCGCCCGGTTGCAGGGTGCCGTGAACATCGAGTTGCAGCAGATCTGCTCCGGCGTCCAGGTCAGCCACGGCCAGTTGCCGAAGAGCCCGCTCACCATCGGCCTGGTCGAGCTGGCGCTGGACGGTCCGCCGATCCAGGATCCGCCCGGGGCCAGCCAGTGCGCGGCCCTGACCCGCTGATCAGCTGCGGATGTCGCGGGTGCTGAAGTTCGCCCAGGCCATGCCGAGCAGGACGGCGATCCACAGGCCCTGCACCAGCAGCCCGCGCTGGATGTCGTGCCAGAGGATCGGGTCCCGGAACAGGTCGATCCAGGCCAGCCAGTAGCGGGTCGGCAGCCAGTCCCGGACCGAGTCGGCCGCGTCCAGCGCGACCAGTACGGTGCTGCCGATCAGGGCGGACAGGCCACCCAGGGCCGCCCCCAGGGCCGAGTCGGTGACCGTGGACAGGAACACCGAGACCGAGGCCACCCCGAGCATCGAGATGCCGATGTAGCCGATCATCAGCACCGTCCGGAACAGCAGCTGACCCATCGTGAGGGGCGTGCCGGAGACGGTGATCGTGGTGACGCCGGGCTGGGCTGTGCCCAGGATCAGTGTCCCGACGATCCAGCCGGTCCCGGCGACCATCAGCACGGCCAGCAGGGTGAAGACCACGACCGAGACCAGCTTGGCCACCAGCAGCCGGGTCCGGCCGACCGGTCGGATCAGCAGGTAGCGCAGGGTGCCGGCGCTGGCCTCACCGGCGACCGTCTCGCCCGCGATCACCGCCACCGCCACTGGCAGGAAGATCGGCAGCACGATACCCAGCGCCGCCGCGGGAAACAGCTGGCCGTTGGCCAGCACCGCCGACAGCAGGGCCGGCCCCTGACCCGGTCGCGGCCCGATCTCGGTGACGGCCAGGAACACGGCCACGATGGTGGGGAGCAGACAGAGCAGGAAGATGGTGATCCAGGTGCGCGGGCGCCGGACCATTTTCCGCAGCTCAACCGCGATCATGGGGGCGACCCGTCGACGCGGTCGGAGCCCGGCCCGGTCAGCTCCAGCACCAGGCCCTCCAGCGAGCGGCGCTCCGGAGCGGCCTCGTGCACCTCGATCCCGGCCTCGACCAGGCGCCGGGTCAGCTCGGGCACCGGAACCCCGTCGACCACCAGCCGGTCCCCGGTGCGCTCGGCAACCCGGCCGTCGAGCAGGGCCAGCGCGGCCGACGGGTCGTCCACCTGGATCAGCGAACGCCCGGTGAACCGGCGGACGTCGTCCATCGATTCCTGCGCCACCAGGCGCCCCTGATCCATCACCCCGACCCGGCTGCACAGTTGTTCGACCTCGGCCAGCAGATGGCTGGACAGGAAGATGGTGGTGCCGTCCCGGTTCAGCCGCAGCAGCAGTTCGCGGATCTCCTGAATGCCTTGCGGGTCGAGCCCATTGGTCGGTTCGTCCAGAATCAGCAGCCGGGGCTGGCGCAGCAGGGCCCCGGCCAGGCCCAGCCTCTGCCGCATGCCCAGCGAATAGGCCTTGACCGGCTTGCGCCCCACGCCGCCCAGACCGGTCAGCTCCAGCACGTCGTCGATCCGGGCCCGCCGCTGACGGCCGCTGATCCGTGTCCGCCGCGGACCGGAGGCGTCCATCAGGGCCAGATTGGCCCGGGCGGACAGGTGCCCGTAGGCGGCCGGGCCCTCGACCAGCGCGCCGATGTCGATCAGCGCGGCCCCGGCCTGGCTGGGCACGGGATGACCCAGCACCTCGATCTCGCCCGCTGTGGCGAAGACCAGGCCGAGCAGCATCCGCACCGTGGTGGTCTTGCCGGAACCGTTGGGCCCGAGAAAGCCGTACACCTCGCCCTCACCGACATCGAGGTTGATCTGATCAACGGCCAATGTGCTGCCGAAGCGCTTGGTCAGTCCCCGGGTGGTGATCATGCCGGACCGAAGGGCCCTCGGCGCGGAGGAGGATGCGCGAACAGTTCGGTAGCCGCCTGGAACAGGACATCGGCCGAGACCAGCCCCGCGATCGCGTAGACCCGTCCCGAGCCGGCCTGCGCGACAACCAGATTCAGAGCACCGGCACTGATCAGCAGTCCCTCACCGCCGCTCAGCGATCGGTCTTCGCTGGCCCCGGATCGGGCGGCCCGGGCCCACTCAGCGGCGTTGCGGCGTGGCACCGGCAGCACGACGAACCGGACCAGCCCGGTGCCGTACGTGGCGGTGCCACCCACGATCGGCGCGGAGCTGGCGAAACCGGCCAGCTGAGCAGGTAGCTGGAGGGCGCCGAAGCGGTTGATCTGGCTGGCCAGATCCGGAGCTGGACTGTCGATCACCTGCATGCCCTGCTCGAGCGGCACCCTCAGATCGGACAGCTCGGGCAATCCGAAGTTCAGTTCGGAGAACTGGGATTCCAGCGCCACCACGCCGTGGGCATCGGTGATGCTGAGGCCGATGGGCAGCCCGTGCTGCGGGTCGGTCCAGACGTCGATGGAGCCGATCGTACTGCGCGCGTCCGCGGGCCGGATCCGGAATCCCTGTGCGCTGAGACCGGCCACCCGGTGCCGGGCGGTGATCAGCTCAACCCGGTCCGAAGGCCCGACGCCCGCCAGTAGCCGCCAGCTGGCTTGGGGTGGCAGCAGGTCATCGGCGCGTGGCAGGCGCAGCTGCGGCACGCCACTGATGTGGGTCAGCGAGTTCTGCTCGTAGCTCCAGAGATAGGTCTGGCCACCCAGGTCGTAGGTGCCCTGTTCGCCGGTAGGACTGAGCACCGAGACCCGCCACAGATCCCGGCTGGCCCACCACACCCGGGAGCGGGTGGTGCCGCCCAGCGCAGCGGTGACGGCGCCAGCCGATGGCAGGTCGGGCAGGCCCAGATTGCCCCGGCTGACCGCCAGCCCGGTATACGTCACATCCTTGGACCTCAGTGCCTTGGCGAGCAGTTCGCGCGCGGCCGGAGACGTGGACGGATCATCGCTGGCCCACATCGCCGCCACCGCCGGCACCACCGGCAGGCAGATCAGCACCACCACGGCGGCGGCCAGCACCGCCCAGCGGCGGCGGGCTTGGCCGGTGACCACGGACATCGCTCGACTGTACGTCGCCAACCTGAGCTGACCCGGTGACGTGGCCGCGCGGGGTCAGCAGAGGGGCGGCCAAGGTTTTGACCGCCGGCCTCTTCCCATGTTCGGCTGATCGCGTGATCACCGGTCTCCCCAGCTTTGACGACGTCTGCGAAGCCGCCGCTCAGATAGCCGGTGTCGCGCACCGCACGCCGGTAGCGCATTCCCGGCTGATCGACGATTTGCTCGGCGCCCAGCTGTTCTTCAAGTGCGAAAATCTGCAACGGGTCGGCGCTTTCAAGTTCCGCGGTGCTTACAACGCGCTGTCCCGGCTGAGCGGCGAGCAGAAGCGGGCCGGGGTGATCGCTTACTCGTCCGGCAACCACGCTCAGGCGGTGGCACTCTCCGCCCAGCTGCTGGATATCGGCGCCACCATAGTGATGCCCTACGACGCGCCCGCCGCCAAGCTGGCCGCCACCCGCGCCTACGGCGCCACCGTCGTCCACTACGACCGATACACGCAGGAGCGCGAGAGCGTCGCCGCCGAGGTGGCTGGTGATCGAGGGCTCAGCGTGATCCCGCCCTACGATCATCCGCACGTGATCGCCGGGCAGGGGACGGCGGCCAAGGAACTCCTCGAGGATGTGCCCGGCCTGGACGCTCTGGTCGTCCCGCTCGGTGGCGGCGGTCTGCTGTCGGGATCGGCCCTGTCCGCGCGAGCACTGGCGCCGGACTGCGTGATCTACGGGGCGGAACCCGCAGCCGGTGATGACGGCTACCAGTCCTTGAAGCTCGGCCACATCGTCACCATCGGCACCCCCGCAACCATCGCCGATGGCGCCCAGACCACCAGTCTCGGCCTGCGACCGTTCGAGATCATCAAGAACACGGTGCGGGACATCGTCACCCCGACCGATGCCGAACTCGTTGACGCGATGCGGCTTTTCGCGACCTATCTGAAACTGCTGGTCGAACCGACCGGTGCGCTCGGGCTGGCAGGCGGGAGGCGGCTGGCTCCACAGCTGACCGGCCAGCGCGTCGGCGTGCTGATCAGCGGCGGCAACATCGACCTTGACCGATACGCCGCCTTGATCGATTCCAGGGCCAGCTGACCGGCCGCAGCGGGGCAATGAGGCGCTTGACGGCGGCTACGGGCCGGCCGTACCGGCAGGGAGGATCAATCGCAGTGTCTCACCTTCGTCGTGGAGCCAGGCTCCGACTCGCGGCTCGCCCGGCGCTCCCGGCGCTCGCGGCTCGGTCTGCTCGGTCTGCTCGCCCGGCGCTCCCCGCGCTTGCGGCCCGGCCGGCTCGGTTGAGGGAGAACTCCCGGATCAGATGCGCGACGGGACGCTCGATCGCCGCCCAGCTGAGCCAGCCACCGAGGATGGAGGCGATGAGCACGATGAGCGCATCCCGCACGAAGGCATCGGGGGTCTGGCCGACCAGACCCAGGTGGCGGCCCGCGAGCAGCAATGGCTCGTGCCACAGATAAACACTGAGCGAGATCCGGCCAAGCCATCGCAGCGCCTCCAGGCCCAGCCCTGGGCTTGGTGATCCGTTCCTACCGGGCCCCAGCACCGTCGCAGCGACCAGACAGCCGAACGCCAGGGCGCAGAGCGTGGAGAAGTAGGCATCTGCCCAGCTGCCGGGCACACGAGTGACGAGGGCCACGATCAGCAGCCCGGATCCGCCGATCCGGAGGATGAGACGCCCGCGCAGGTCGAGTTTGCCGGACGAGGAACCGGCCACGACGAACAGTGCGACCACCATCCCGATCGCGAAGTTGTCGAGGTTGGCCAGCGGCCCGAACCAGGTGGTGAACGAGGCCAGGTCCGGGTGGCCGAGAACCAGCGACGAGGTCTTCCAGCCAAGTGCGGCCACGGCCAGAACGGCAGTGCTGCTGGCCAGCAGCACAATTCTCCGGCGCGGGCTCACGCCGTAACGGCTCACCTTGGTCAGAACACTTCCCGCTGCCGCCAGAAGAAGGAGGAACCATGCAGTCACCGACAGAGCCCAGGCCGCGCCGATCGTCCAGAAGATCCGCTTGTTGTCGAAAACCTGGGTAAAGGTGAGGTGTTCGAGAAGGTCTCGCCAATCCCCCGGTAACTCGGTCTGGCGCAGCAGCCAGACGGTGACGATCGCGACGTAGTAGGCAGGCAGGACCCGGGCAGCGGCCAAGGCCAGGAACCGACGAGCCGCGAACGGGCGGCCGGACTCAGTGATCCCTCGCGCGATCGGCTCGAACAGCAGAAAGCCGGCGATCACGAACAACCACGGAATGGCTGCGTCCAGGGAATTCAGCAGCGTACGGACTGCCGTTCCGGCGCGGGACGCGGGGGCGGTATTGCAGAACTGGTACACATGGAAGACGACGACCACCACCACGGCGAATCCCAGCTGAGCGCCCAGCCCGCTGACCTCCGATTCCAGGTTCCCGTCGTCCGCCGCTCGTGGTGCCATGACCGATCCCCAGGCCACGGGCATCGACCGGCGATGTTCGGGGCTGGTGGACGATGCTGTGCGCATGCCTCAGTTCGCTTCCCGGTTGCGGGCCGGTTCATCATCGTTGCGGCTGGATTCCACCGCCCGCGGCGTGACCCGCCACTCTCGCTCACCGGCGATCTCCTTCAGCTGTGCCACCCGCGAGATCAGGTTCTTCAGCTCACCGAACCACAGCACGTTGTGGAGCGCGTACAGCGAGAACCAGCTCCGGTGCTGACGAACCGGCTCAGCGCCCAGCAGATAGGCGAAGATGGCCTGCGCCGGGCCGACCGTGAACGTGAACAACGACAACAGCACGAACATCGGCACCAGCAGGTCGATCCGGCCGATGCCACCATCCCGCCAGGCGGTGAAAGCCAGCATCGGAATCACCTGGATCGTCAGCCAGGGAACGATCTGGTTCCAGCCCAGAAGGAACGCCGCACCCACCTTCTGCCGCCGGGTGAGTTTGTCGGAGTTCATCGCCGGCCGCAGGTGCCGCCGGGCGGTTTGGGTCCAGCCCTGCGCCCAGCGCATTCGCTGGTTCCACAACGCGGAGAGCGTGGTCGGCGCAAGCTCGGTGGAGATCAAGCCCGGATCGGAAACGATGTGGAACCCGTCGAGCAGGCTGCGCATGGATGAGTCGATGTCCTCAGTCAGCATCGAACCCTGCATCCTGATCTGCAGCAGCGAATCGGTTCGCCAGTACCCGTTCGAGCCACCGAAGATGCCGAAACCGTGTAACCGGGCCCGTCCGGGATGGCTCACCGCGTAGATGGTTTCGAACTCGACCGCTATCAGGCGCGCGATCCAGGACGACGTGCCGTTCCGCACGACGCAGTGACCCTGTACGACGTCCTGGCCGTTCGAGAGCCATTGCCAGGCCCGCGAAAAGCTGTTCTGGGCGGGATGATGATCTGCGTCGAAGACGCCGACGAAATCTCCTTGGACGTAGGTCAGCGCCGCGTTGACGTTCTGGGCCTTCGATGTGCTTCCGCGGACCCGCAGCAGCAGGAGCCGGGGATCTCGCGCGGCCAGTTGCCTCAGGGTGTCCTCGATCGGCAGGGGCTGGGGGGTGTTGTAGGCGAGAATGACCTGCAGGCCCCCGGGATAGTCCTGGTCCAGCATGGAGGCGACCGTTGCCATGATCGTCGCCGCTTCGTTGGGGAGGTAGGCAGCGATGATCGCGCTCGCCAGCGGCGGAGAGCCTGTCGCCTCGGGAGCGGTGACCGCGCCGACGGCCTGGAAGTTCTCGGCCCACAATCCGGCTGCGGTGGTGGCCAGCGCCAAGGCCATCAGCGGGTAGGTGATCGCGGTCAGATCGAATCCGCAGTACCAGCTCACGACATAGACGATGAACGGAAGCAGGACGAGCAGGGCCATGGTGAAGGCGATCTGCAGCCCGGCCTCCAGTCCCTTGAAGCCGCGAGGTGGCCGGGCTGCTGGGGTCGCAGCCGGCATGGGTCCGCTGGTGCTTCCGGTCGCGGGAGGCGGCGACAGTGCTGGAGAGTAGCTGACCGGGATCAGATCTAGGTGTAGCTCGGCGTTCCACAGCGCGGTTGCCGAACGATCACGCAGCTCCTGGGCCGAGCCAGCGTCGGTGAGCGCCGCGTAGCCGATGACCGGGGTGACACGGATCTGCTCACCATCGACGTCTATGGCGGTCCGGGCGATGGCGAGCAGCAGTTTGCGCAATCGGTCTGCCCCGCTGGACATCTCCGTCTCCGGCATCAACAGGAAGACCCCGCCATCGCTGCGGGTGCTGTGCTGCTCCAGAACCGGTGCCTCTGCGGCCAGCAGCTCATCCATCACTTCAGCGAGCGCCTCTTCGGCCCGGCTGCCCAAGCGCCGGCGCAGCTGCTCCAGTTCCGCGACACTGATGGCGGCGAGCATGCCAGGCCGGCGGGCGACATTGGCGCGATGCAGTTCGCGTTCGATCTCCTCGTTGAATCGCCATTCCGATACTGGCAGCCGCCAGTGCGACGGTGCTCGACGCGGCCCGCTGCGGGTGGGCGACGGGATCAGCTCGAGTCGCGCCCGGCCGTGTTGTGTTCCCCCGGCCAGATGGGACACCGGCTGTGATCCGGTGTCGACCGGGTACGCGCCCGACTCGTTGTTCCCGATGGCGTATTGGGGCTCTGTCATGTGTGCTCTCCGTCGATAGCGACCGCTAATGGTGTTCGAGTTCCATCACGCCGTGGCTGATGGTGATTCGCTGGCCCGGACGAATCAGATCCGGATCCCGTCCGATGACGGCTCGATTGGCTCGGTACAGATCCCCAAAGCCGTGCTGCTTGAACCAGGCGGCGATGCCTGAGAGCGTGTCCCCGCGCTTGACCGTGTAGGTGATCGAATCGGCTCGGCGTTTGCGGAGATCCATTCCGGCTGAGGTCGCCGAGGGCCGCAGGGTCGCACCCGGCGTCGCTGTCGCGGGCGATGGCGGAGCCAGCTGCGTCGAAGAAGGCGTGCTGGGCGCCGGCTTTGCGGATGACATCACCGAGGCCGAGCGGTCGGGTCTGGTCCAGAAGATGCCACTTGATGGAAGCGAAGCGGCCACGACGGCGCCAGCTGCCAGGGTGAGCGTTGCGGTGAACAGCAGTGTGATCATAAGTCTGGACTTACGCGAGGTCGCCATGGCCTGAATTCGCCACCATGTGCGACCCGGCTTTGTGAAGCCAATCACGTAATGCCTTTGAAGGCCGAATGGCGACGCATTAATGTATTGGAGATATGTTTCGAACAATTAACCGGCAATGATTTATTAGCCGGTTGGCACCCGTTGCCTCAGACGAATCCGGCACCCCGGCAAGAATGGCTGAGAATAGCCTGAGAAAGGGCTGGCCGTATCGGCGGGGAGGATCGATCGCGATTCTCGACGGCGGACTGGCCCGATCAGCCCCTTGCTCCTCCCGGCCGGACCGCTTTCAGTCAGGTCGGCGAGCGCTCCGGCCGGGCGTCGGTGACACTGCTCCGGTGCCACGACTTCGCCGCTCCGACCCGGCCCGGCCGGGCTGGACTCGCCGCCGCAGCGGCAAGGGCTTCATCTTCCTGGATCAGCACGGCAACCGGCTGGACGATGCTGAGCAGGTTCAGCGACTGCAGGATCTGGTGATTCCTCCGGCCTGGCAACAGGTCTGGCTCTCGCCCTACCCGAACGGCCACATCCAGGCGATCGGCACCGATGACGCCGGCCGGCGTCAGTACATGTACCACGCCCAGTGGACCCAGCAGCAGGCCGACAAGAAGCACGCTCACGTGATGGAGTTCGCCCGGCGGCTGCCAGCCGCTCGCCGCGTCGTCGACGAGCATCTCGAGCTGCCGGGCATGCCCCGGGAACGCGCGCTGGCCACCGCATTCCGCCTGCTCGACCTCGGCCTGTTCCGGGTCGGCGGCGAGAGCTACGCCGAGGAGCACGGCAGCTTCGGGCTGGCCACCCTGCGCAAGGAGCACGTCCGGATCTCCGATGGCGCCATGGAGTTCGAGTACACGGCCAAGTCCGGGCAGCATCGGAGGATCCGGATCCGGGACGAGGACGTGCTCGATGTCGTGCAGAGCCTGCGCCGACGCCGCGGCGGTAGCGACGAGCTGCTGGCCTACCGGATCGGCCGGGGCTGGTCCGACGTCTCCAGCGCCGACATCAACGCCTACGTCAAAGAGGTGGTCGCCCCCGATTCCTCGGCCAAGGACTTCCGCACCTGGCACGCGACCGTCCTGGCCGCGGTCGCCCTGTCCGGACGGCCCCAGCCGACGTCAGCTACCGCGCTGAAGCGGTCGGTCAGCCAGGCGATCAAGGAAGTGGCCGGATACCTCGGCAACACTCCAGCGGTCTGCCGGGCCTCCTATGTGAATCCGCGGGTGATCGACCGCTTCGCCGAAGGAGTCACCATCAGTGCCGCGCTTCGGCGAGCCGCTCCCGGTCGCAACGACCACCCGACCGGCGACACCGGGATCGAACGGGCCGTGCTGCGGCTGTTGAACAGCAAGCCTCAGGCCAGTCGCTGAACTGCTGAATCCAGTTCACCCGAAGGTGCTGGCCAGCAGTGAGGCTGCGAGCCCACCAGCAGCTGTGCCGGCCGGGACGCTGGCTCGCGGATCGCCGGCTGCCGGTGTAGGACCAGAGCATGGATTATCGCACCCTGGGCCGCAGCGGCTGCTCGGTCTCCACCCTCTGCCTGGGCACCATGACCTTCGGCGCCGAAACCGATGAGAAGGGCGCGCACGCCCAGCTCGATCGGTTCGTCGAATCGGGCGGCACCCTGGTCGATACCGCCGACGTCTACGCCAAGAGCGCCTCGGAGGAGATCATCGGCCGCTGGTTCGCCAGCCGCCCGGCCGAAGTCACGCAGCGGGTGGTGCTAGCCACCAAGGGCCGCTTCCCGACTCAGCCGAACCCGAACGGCGAGGGACTCTCGGCCCGGCACCTGACCCGGGCGCTGGACGCCTCGCTGGCCCGGCTCGGCCTCGACGCGGTCGACCTCTACCAGGTACACAGCTACGACCCGCTGACCCCCCTGGACGAGACCCTGCGCACCCTGGACGGCTTTGTCCGGGCCGGCAAGATCATCTACTACGGCCTGTCCAACTTCACCGGCTGGCAGCTCACCAAGGCCGTGCATCTGGCTCGGGCGATGAACCTGGCCGAGCCGGTCACTCTGCAGCCGCAGTACAACCTGCTGGCCCGGGAGATCGAGTGGGAAGTCGTCCCGGCCGCCATGGATGCCGGGCTGGGCCTGCTGCCCTGGAGCCCGCTGGGCGGCGGATGGCTGTCCGGCAAGTACCGCCGCGACCAGCGCCCGGCCGGTGCGACCCGGCTCGGGGAGAACCCGGCCCGCGGGGTCGAGGCCTACGACCTGCGCAACGTGGACCGCACCTGGGAGGTAGTCGGCGCCGTCCAGCAGATCGCGGAGAAACGGGACGTGTCGATGGCCGAGGTGGCACTGTCCTGGCTGACCGCCCGCCCGGGTGTGACCTCCACCATCCTGGGCGCCCGCACGGTGGAGCAACTGGAGACCAACCTGGCCTCGGCGGACCTGCATCTGAGCGACGATGAGACCGCCGCCCTGGATGCCGCGAGCCAGCCCGGCCCAGGCGAATACCCGTACGGCGAGCTCAGCCAGCAGCAGCGCGACCGAGCCCTGGACGGGGTCCGGGACGCCTGACCTCACCGCCGCCGCAAGGGCCCAGAGCTGGCGGGGCCCGTACCGCCGCCGGGGCCGAAAATTCACGCCCGCGCACGTGTCATCGCCCGGAAACCGACCTACAGTCACTTAATGGGACCCACGCGTGGAGGGCTCGCCGAGAGCCCGCCGAAATCGGCGCCGCCGGTGGGCACGAGCCGGTCCGCGCTGGGCCGGATGTCGCCGCGGTCGTGGTCATGGCCGGTGTGGGCCCTGCTCGTTGTCGCGGTGGTGGTGATCGTCGCAGGCGCACTGGTGTGGCGGGCCGTCGCCAGCGGGCCGCCTGCGCTGACCCGGGCCGACGTGGCCCGCACCGTGCAGCAGGGCATCACCAGCGCCGAGGCGCAGCAGCGCAAGGCTCCCGCCGACGGGGTCACCGTCTATCGCACGATCCTGCCGTCACTGGTCACCGTGACCACCCAGAACGGCTCACTCGGCGCTGGAGTGGTGGTGAACTCCGACGGCACCGTCCTCACCGCCCTGCACGTGGTCGCGGACGGTACCCCCGTCACCATCGAGTTCCAGGACGGCACCAAGTCGCCCGCCTCGATCGCCCGCCGCCGCCCGGACACCGACATAGCGGTACTGGCCATCCAGAGGGCGCCCGGGCTGATCGTGCCTGCGGTGCTCGGTGGCGGCGCGCAGATCGGCAGCGCGGTGTTCTCCGCGGGCAATCCTCTGGGCCTGCGCGGAACCCTCACCGCGGGGGTGGTGTCCGGCCTGGACCGGACCACCGCAGTGAACGGCGGCCAGGCCCTGCACGGCCTGATCCAGTTCGACGCCGCCGTGAACCCGGGCAACAGCGGGGGCCCGCTGCTGAACCGGGACGGCCAGGTGATCGGCATCGTCACCGGCCTGGCCAACCCGTCCAACCAGCCCTACTTCATCGGCATCGGCTTCGCTGTCCCGATCCAGACCGCCGGCGGTGCCGCCGGGAGCCCGCAGAAGTAAGCCAACTGAACAGGGAGACCATGGACACGCCACCAGAGGCGCCCCCGCTGTCGTTGACCACGACCGCCGCGCAGCATCCCCTGGAGCACACCCTCTACCAGGTGAAGAAGACGATCGTGGGCCAGGACCTGTTGCTGGAGCGGATGTTCGTGGCCCTGCTGGCCCGCGGGCATCTGCTGGTCGAGGGCGTCCCCGGGCTGGCCAAGACGATGGCGATCAAGGCGATGGCGGCGGCGATCGGCGGTCAGTTCCAGCGCATCCAGTTCACTCCCGACCTGGTTCCGGCCGACGTCGTCGGCACCCGGATCTACAACCAGAACGAGGGCGAGTTCCAGGTGTCGCTCGGACCGGTGTTCGCCAATCTGCTGCTGGCGGACGAGATCAACCGGGCTCCGGCCAAGGTGCAGAGTGCATTGCTTGAGGTGATGCAGGAGCGCCAGGTCACCATCGGGCGCCAGACCTTTCCAGCCCCTGACCCGTTCCTGGTCATGGCCACCCAGAACCCGATCGAGTCGGAGGGCACCTACCCGCTCCCGGAGGCGCAGGTCGACCGGTTCATGCTCAAGGTGCTGGTCGATTACCCAACCCCCGCCGAAGAATTCGTGATCGTGCAACGGATGACCGCTGATCACGAGGGCACCACTCAGGTGGTTGACATCGACACCCTGCGCGGCTTCCAGCGCGCCGCCGACGCCGTCTACGTCGACCCGGGCATCGTCGAATACGCGGTCAAGCTGGCCACCACCACTCGCGACCTGGCCGGGTCCGGGCTGCCCAAGCTGGCCCGTTACCTGTCCTTCGGGGCCAGCCCGCGAGCTTCGATCAACCTGGTGCTGGCGGCCAAGGCGCTCGCTTTCCTGCGCGGGCGTGACTACGCGCTGCCCATCGACGCCCGCGACCTGGCCCGGGATGTGCTGCGGCATCGGATCGTGCTGTCCTACGAGGCGCTGGCCGACGACGTCTCCCCCGATGACCTGCTCGGGCCGGTGCTGGCCGCTGTCGCGCTGCCCGACATCCCGATGCGGGAGCGCGCCGCCGCGCCATCCGGCGGACTGGGCACCGGGCCGGCCTGATGGATCAAGCGGTCGAGCCGGGAACGGCCGGTCTCAGCCCTGAGCGGGTACTGCGGCGCCTGGAGTGGCGGGTGATCAGGCGGCTGGACGGCCGGCTGCAGGGCGACTACCGCACCCTGTTCCGCGGGCCCGGCATCGACGTGGCCAACCTGCGCGAGTACCAGCCCTACGACGACGTGCGGCACATCGACTGGAACGTCACCGCGCGCACCGGGCAGCCGCACGTGCGTGAGTACGACGAGGACCGCGAGATCACCAGCTGGCTGCTGCTGGACCGATCCCCGTCGATGGGCTTCGGGCCGATCCAGCGGCGCAAGCACCAGGTGGTGATCGAGGTTGCGGCCACCATGGCCCAGTTGCTGACCCGCGGCGGCAACCAGATCGGCGCGATGCTGTTCGACGCGGGGATCGAGCAGACCATCCCGCCCAGCCACGGCCGTAATCAGGTGCTGCGGATCCTGGCCGCGGCGATGCGTGAACCACGTAGCCGGACCGGCCCGGAGCCGTCCCGGGCCCGTACGGCCGGGCGCTGGCTGCGGC
>CALMAR010000264.1 GCA_937859855.1 uncultured Kineosporia sp. | reverse complement strand
CGCCATCCAGTCCGCGCCGGGCGGCCAGTCCGCCGCAGCCGGCGACCCGTCCAGCCAGCCACCGCGCAAGCGTGCGGCCAAGAAGACCACCCGATCCCAGTCCTAGCTCGGCCCATCTCCAGGAGGAGACCATGGCTTTCGCCACTCAGTCCGACCGTTCGTCTCTGCCCACTCCGCTGTTCGCTGTCGTCGGCGCCACCAACCTGGCCGTCGAGCGGGTCCGGGACTTCGACCCCAAGGCGTTCAGCGAAAAGGCCCAGGAACTGCCGGTCACTGCTGCCGCGCGCGCCCTGCAGCTGGCCAGCCTCGGCCAGGCACGCTACGACGACCTCGCCAGCCGGGGTAAGTCGGTGCTCGACGGCATCCGCTCGCAGGCCAGCACCGAGCAGCTGATCAACCAGGCCAGCAACACCGTCAGCCGGGGCAAGGCTGCCGTCACCACCGCCCGCAAGGCCGCCGAGGACACGTACGCGGTCATCCTGTCCACCTTCGGGGCGGGCCGGACCGAGACCGAAGAGGTGATCACGAGCACCCGCACCCGCACCCAGGTCGCGGCCAAGAAGACAGCCACCACGGCCAAGCGATCCAGCGGCACTGCCCGCAAGTCGGCCGGCGCGGCCAAGACGGCCGCCAAGGGGGCCCGGACCAGCGCCCGCAAGACCGCGTCGTCCGCCTCCAAGGCGGCCTCGGACGCCGCCACCCGGATCAGCAAATGATTCGCTGATCGACTCGCGGCCGCCGGATCGGCACGCCTGTCTGGCGGCCGCTTCAGGTTAGGCTGATCTCTATGCTCGAAGCGCTGGGTGGCGTGCAGGCGCTGCTCCTCATTGCCCTGGCGGTGCTGGCCTTCGGCTGCAACGCCGTGGCGCTGGTCGATGCGATCCGCCAGCGCCCGGACGCATTCGCCGCCGCCAACAAGCTGACCAAGCAGTTGTGGCTGATCATCCTGGGTGTGGCCGCCGCCATCGGCTTCATCTATCTGGTGCTCCAATTGCAAGCTCCGGGTGCGCTTTTCGTCTTCCAGTTCCCCAACATCATTGCGTTCGTCGCCTCCGCCATCTATCTGGTCGACGTCCGCCCGGCCGTGCGCCGCCTGACCGGTGGCGGGGGCAGCCGGGGGCCGTACGGCGGCTGGTAGCCCAGCTCCGCCAGCCGACGTTCTAACTCAATGCAGTTAGGTGACTACGCATTGACATCAACGCGGGGTAGGCTCAGCTGAGCCCATCAGCACGCGGAGGAGAGCATGACCGAGTTCGTCGCCGGAGGGCGCCGCCGAATCGATCGGGTCCTTGCTCCGGACTATCTGGACGGCCTGCAGGACCTGACCCTGGCCGAGATTCGCGAGCGCCGGGCCGAGGCCGATCAGGAGGAGGTCGATCTCTCCTACGCGCGGCGGCTGCTGCACGGCGGGATCGAAATCCTGCGGTTCCACCCGCGCGGGCGCGGTGTGGGCGGCCCCGCCGCCCCGCCGCCGGGCACGCTGGGGGATGAAGCGATCGTCGAGGCCCTGAAGCGGATCCTGGCTGAGGACCGGCCGGCGGATCGGGGTCTGGGCCGGCATCTGACCGCATCACCCAGCCGGGTGGGGGAGCACCGGCGGGAGGCGGAGCGGGCGGTGGCCGACGTCGGCGGATCCGACCTGGCCGGGATGGATGACGCCGGGCTCGACGCGGCCCTCGAGCGGCTGAGCGACATCGAAGGCCGGGTCAGCCGGTCCCGCCGTCAGGTGCAGGCTGTGGTCGACACCCTCACCGCCGACATCGCCCGGCGGTACAGCGACGACCGCCTGCACGTCAGCCCCTGAAGGCCGGGCTCTAATCTGAGCCGGTGCGGGCGGTGGTGCAGCGGGCGACGTCGGCCAACGTCAGCGTCGATGGCCAGACCGTGGGCAAGCTGGATCGGCCCGGCCTGGTCGTGCTGATCGGCATCACCCACACCGACAGCCAGGCGCAGGTCACCCAGATGGCGCGCAAGATCGCCAGCCTGCGGATCCTGCGCGACGAACGCAGCGCACTGGACGAAGCGGCGCCGGTGCTCCTGATCAGCCAGTTCACCCTGTACGGCGACGCGTCCAAAGGGCGCCGCCCGACCTCGAGCGCGGCCGCGCCCGGCCCGGTGGCACAGCCGCTGGTGGACGCCGTCGCCCAAGCCCTGCGCGAGCAAGGCCTGGAGGTTCAGACCGGCGTTTTCGGCGCGCAGATGGCGATCGAACTGGTCAACGATGGCCCCTTCACCGTGCTGCTCGACTTCTGAGACTCTGGATCCGCCGGCTCATCTCGGCGCGACCGCCGGCCAGGCCACGGTGAGTTCGCCCAGCCGCCAGCGGGCCGGGCCGTCCAGGATCGGCCAGCCTTCACTCATCCGCGAGCAGGTGGCCAGCCAGCGCTGGCGAACGCCGAAACCGCCATGAGCGGCCGCCAGCGCCCAGGCCCGGTCGAGGTCGGCCAGGAACCCGTGCACCCGCTCGCCGGGCATGTTGCGGTGGATCAGCGCCTTGGGCAGCCGGGCCGCCACCTCGCTGGGTAGCTCCAGATCGGCCAGCCGCAGCGACAGGGTCAGCGACAGCGGGCCCTGCGCACCGACCGCGATCCAGGCCGCTCGGCGCCCGGCCTCATCGCAGGTGCCGTCCACCAGCAGCCCATCGGGGGCCAGCCGCTCGCACAGGCGTCGCCAGGCACCCGGCACGTCGTCCTCGGAGTACTGCCGCAGCACGTTGAAGGCCCGGACCAGCACCGGCGATCGCCCACCCGGCACCGGCAGCTCGAACCCGCCCAGTGCGAAGTCGAGGCCCGTCCGGCGCCAGGTGGCGGCCTCCAGCACCCGGGCCGGGTCGATCTCGATTCCCAGCACCTCGACGTCCGGCCGGACCGCACGCAACCGGTTCAGCAGTTCCAGCGCGGTCACCGGGCTGGAGCCGTAGCCCAGATCGGCCACCAGCGGATCGGCCGCCCGGCGCAACCTCCACCCCTGCGGCCCAGCCAGCCAGCGATCCACCCGGCGCAGCCGATTCGGCCCGGTGGTGCCCCGGGTCGCCATCCCTTCCGGCCGGCTCACCTTCAGCAGGTTAGAAGTAGCACGGGAGTAGCACGGGAAGCGCAGGCGGCTAGCGTGGGTTGTCAATCGGGGACAACGATTCGGCCGCTCGGCGAAAGCCTGACGAAACGAGGAGTGGATGTCGGTGCGCCCTGCCGGGACACCTGCCCGGGTTGCCATGGTGTCGGTGCATACGTCGCCCCTGGAGCAGCCGGGCACCGGAGACGCCGGCGGCCTCAACGTCTATGTCGCCGAGACCGCCCGCCGGATGGCTGGGCGCGGTACCGAGGTCGAGATCTTCACCCGGGCCACGTCCCGGGACGCGCCGCCGGTCACCGAACTGGCGCCTGGAGTCACCGTCCGTACCGTCGTGGCCGGGCCCTTCGAAGGACTGGAGAAGAACGATCTGCCCGGCCAGCTGTGTGCCTTCTCGGCCGGGATGCTCCGGGAGGAGGCCCGGCACGAGCCCGGCTGGTACGACCTGGTGCACTCGCACTACTGGCTCTCCGGCCAGGCCGGCTGGGTGGCCGCGCAGCGCTGGAACGCGCCGCTGCTGCACTCGATGCACACCATGGCCAAGGTGAAGAACCAGTCCCTGGCCGACGGTGACGACCCCGAGCCGCTGGTCCGGCTGATCGGCGAGCAGCAGGTGGTGAACAACGCTGACGGCCTGATCGCCAACACTGAAGCCGAGGCCGAGGATCTGATCGGGCTCTACGGCGCCGATCCGGCCCGGATCACCGTGATTCCGCCCGGGGCCGACCTGGACACCTTCTGCCCGGCACCGGATGGACGACGCCGGGCCCGGGCCCGGCTCGGGCTGCCGCAGACGGCCCGGCTGGTGCTGTTCGTGGGCCGGATCCAGCCGCTGAAGGCTCCTGATGTGCTGCTGCGGGCGGTGGCCGAGCTGATCGCCCGCGAGCCGTCGCGCCGGGACAAGTTGCTGGTCGCTGTGCTCGGTGGCCCCAGCGGCACTGGCCTGGAACGACCCGAGCAACTGCAGAAACTGGCGGGTGAGCTGGGCATCAGCGACCTGGTGCAGTTCCATCAGCCCGCTGCCCGGCCGGTGCTGGCCGACTGGTACCGGGCGGCCGACCTGGTGGCGGTGCCATCGCACAG
>CALMAR010000263.1 GCA_937859855.1 uncultured Kineosporia sp. | reverse complement strand
AGATCGACTCGATCGAGGCGGCCTGGAACACCGCACGCAAGGAGGACGGCGGAAACCTCGGCCACAAGACGCCGTACAAGGGCGGATACTTCCCGGTGCCTCCGGTCGACCACTACGCCGACCTGCGCGACCAGATGGTGCTGGCCCTGAACGGGCTGGGCCTGGAGGTCGAGCGGTCGCACCACGAGGTGGGCACGGCGGGGCAGGCGGAGATCAACTACCGCTTCGACACCCTGGCCAAGTCAGCCGACAAGGTGATGCTGTTCAAGTACGTGATCAAGAGTGTGGCGCACGAGTTCGGCAAGACGGTCACGTTCATGCCCAAGCCGATCTTCGGCGACAACGGGTCGGGCATGCACTGCCACCAGTCCTTGTGGAAGGACGGCGAGCCGCTGTTCTACGACGAGCGGGGATATGGCGGGCTGTCCGATATGGCCCGCTGGTACATCGGCGGCCTGCTGCATCACGCGCCGTCCTTGCTGGCCTTCACCAACCCGACGGTGAACTCCTATCACCGGCTGGTGCCCGGATATGAGGCTCCGGTCAACCTGGTCTACTCGGCCCGCAACCGGTCCGCATGCATCCGGATCCCGGTAACGGGTTCGAACCCGAAAGCCAAGCGGATCGAGTTCCGGGTGCCCGACCCGTCGAGCAACCCCTACCTTGCCTTCTCAGCCATGCTGATGGCCGGGGTCGACGGCATCAAGAATCGGATCGAGCCGCCGGCTCCGGTGGACAAGGACCTCTACGAGCTGCCGCCGGAGGAGCACGCCTCCATCGCGCAGGTGCCTGGCTCGCTGCCGGCCGTACTGGACTCGCTCGAGGCTGATCACGACTTCCTCACTGAGGGAGGAGTTTTCACCCCGGACCTGATCGAGACGTGGATCGACTTCAAG
Source organism: uncultured Kineosporia sp. (assembly GCA_937859855.1). The sequence continues at coordinate 3,760 of CALMAR010000263.1, read as the reverse complement.
CGGACGGCTGAAGTGGATCCGATCCGGCTGCGGCCGCACCCGCACGAGTTCGAGCTCTACTGCGACGTCTGATCGGCTCCGGCGGGTCGGGCGGCCTGAGCGGCTACTGACGGCAGGGGTCTGCCCGCGGGGAGACCCCGGCCGCCGTTTGGCCGGTCTGCTGCGACTCGATCACGTTCGCGAAGATCGTTTCTCAAGATCGGCCGTTCAGCCCGCGATTTGGCGCTCGGAATCCCACCGTTCGCGGGCTGAGCTGGTGATCATGGCCGAACGCGCCTGGGACGGCTAAGTGCGCTCGCCGGCCGGCACCTCATCGCCAGAGCCGGCTGAGGCTGCTGCCTGCCCGCGGGCAGAAGCACCGGCGGGGGTAGCGAACGAGCCGGACACGCCGGATGCCGCCGGGCCCGGTACCTTGTGCCCAGTGCGATTGACCAGCGTCACCAGCCCAGCGGCCAGCAGCATGGCCACGATCGGGAGAACGAACGTGGGGTGCATGGCGTCCACGAACCCGTTCCGGTAGACCACTTCTCCCAGGTGCCGCAGCTGGCCCGCGACCTGGGCCGGCACCCCGTGCGGCGCGGTCTGCGACTGGCCGCTGACGTCCAGGCCTGACTTGGCCGCCTTCTGGAAGCCAGACACGAATGCCGCGCGGAACTGCGGCGGCAGATGAGCGGCCTGCTGGGCCGCCTCATCGGTGAAGGAGGCAACCAGGCGGTTCTGCAGCAGGGCCCCGACAGCGGCGGAGCCGATCACCGAACCCAGCTGCCGAGTTGTGTTGTTCACCCCGGACGCCGCTCCAGCCATCCGGGGATCGATCCCGCGCATGGCTTCGGTGGCCAGCGGCGCGAACATGCATCCGAACCCCACCCCCATGATCAGGATGGCTGGCAGGAATGACGGCCAGTTCGAATTCGCGTTCGCGGAGAACACCAGCCAGGCTCCCCCGATGCTGAACAGCAGCAGGCCCGGCATCAGGATGTACTTGCCGCCGACCTTGTCCGTCAGTCCGCCCGCAACCGGCGCGATGACCATGGACACGATGGACATCGGGGCCAAGACCAGCCCGGCCTTGAGCGCGGAGTACCCCAGCACTGACTGGAGGTAGATGGTCAGCGGCAGGAAGAAGCCCAGGATGCCGACGGAGATCAGGGCGCCGACCCCGTTCAGCACGGTGAAGTTCCGGTCCCTGAACAGCTGGAAGGGAATCAGGGGCTCGCTGCCCTGCATCCGGCGCTGCTGCAGCCCGAAGATTCCGAAGATCACGGCCGAGGCGACCAGCAGCGCCCAGATCCCTGCGTTCCAGGAGAACCGCTGACCCTCGATCAGAGCGAAAGTCAGGCAGAGCAGCCCAGCCGTGGCCAGGCCGACACCAAGGAAATCGAGCCGGTGCTGGCGAGCCATCCGGGTGTCCGGGATGAAGGCGAACGTCATCACCAGCACCGCGACACCGATCGGCAGGTTCACGAAGAAGATCCAGCGCCAGTCGGCCACGGTGACCAGGAGGCCGCCCAGAGTCGGACCGGCCACCGTGGCCAGGCCCGCCACCGCGCCCCATACACCCAGCGCCGTGCCGCGCTTCTGGGCGGGGAAGGTCGCGATGATGAGGGCCATCGTCTGTGGCATCAGCAGCGCCGCGCCCAGCCCCTGAACCGCGCGGAAAGCGATCAGCCAGCCGGGATTGGGGGCCAGCCCACAGGCCAGGCTGGCCACGGTGAAGACGGCGACCCCGGCCGCGAACATGGTGCGCTGGCCGCGCAGGTCACCCAGCCGTCCCGCCGTGATCAGGAGCACCGCCAGGACCAGGACGTAGGCGTTGACCACCCAGAGCACTTCGTCCAGCGACGCCTGCAACGATTCGATCATGCTGGGGATCGCGATGTTCACGATCGTGAGATCGAGCAGGGTCATGAAGAACCCGAAGGACAAGGTGATCAGAATGGCCCACGGGTTGCCGCGCAAACCGCGCATGGTCGGTGCTCCAGTTCATCGATCTTGGTGACTTTGGGACGATCTCTTGATAGCCGGTGCCACCGACAGTCTCAGCGTTGCGATCGCCGGGCGCGATGCGAGCTCGGTCACGCACTGGTAGAACGCCAGCGGCGGCAGCGGCGTCTATTCCGATGAACGCCTGCTGACCACCGATCATCCTGATCATCGTGACCCGGTCAAGCGTAGTGGTGCCCGACGAGTGACAGGTGACGGCCCGTGAGAGTGGAGTACGAACGGGAGTTCGACGACTTCGTCACTGCGGTGTCGCGGCGCCTGCTGCACGCAGGTGATCTGCCTACCGGCGACCGGACCCGGGCCGAGGACCTGGCCCAGCACGGCCTGGCCGCCGGTTACGCCCGCTGGCCCTCGTTCCGGCAGAACCAGAAGCCGGTGGGCCACGAGATCGCGCTCGGCACCCGATCCGGCGGCGAGCGGTTGCTGGCCTGGATCGTCCAGAGAGGAGCGATCTGTTACGGCGAGCGCAACCAGACAACGGCGAACTGCAGCCAGCCTTCTGCCAGCCATTGGATGACGTTCCTGCCGACGGCTTACCAGATGTCAGAGTGGCGGACCGGCGACGACCCGGCCAGGAGCTGGGAGGGCCAGCTGACCGTGCTGAGCGGCCTGGTCGCAGGACCGGTGTCGCGGGTGGAGATCGCGCTGCCCGGAGGCCTGACCGAGGCGCGTCAGGTCCCGGCGCCCGATCCCCGGCTCGGAACCTTCTATTGGGTGATCACGCACGACTACAAGTCCGGCGGCAACGGCGCAGCACTGCCTGCACGCACCGTCTACCGGGACGGCACGCCGGTCTTCCACTGCCAGGACGAGGAGTGCCTCCCGCGGTTCTGAGGCCGCCCCATTCCTGGCTCAGGACGAGCCGAGGATCAGCACGGCCACGCAGCCGCTGACGGCGAGGGCGGCGAGCAGCAGCCCGGTCAGCATGAAACGCGCCACCGGCACCGCGACCCCAGACGCCCGGCAGCGTTCGAGCCAGATCAGGGTGGCCAGGGACGCCCACGGCGTCACCACCGGCCCGGCGTTGACCCCGATCAAAAGACCGAAAAGGCCTGGCTGATGGGCGGTCGGGGGCAGGACTGCTTCCCCAGCCAGGTAGGCCGGCAGATTGTTGACCAGATTGGACAGGACCGCTCCGGTGGCGGCCAGGCGAACGGTGAACCAGTCCGAGCCGGGTGAACCGGCCACGCTCGCCACCATGGAACCCAGCCCGTGCTGGCTGGCCGCCTGTACCACCAGCAAGACGCCCGGCACGAGCACCAACAGGCGCCACGGCAGGAGATTCAGCTGCAGGTCCTCCGGGCGCCGGACGGCGAAAATGGCGGTCAGCACGGCGGCGGCGGCGCCAGAGGCCACGGCCAGCGGCAGGCCGGCCAGCACCATGCCGGTGAACAGGACGCAGCCCAGCGCCGCCACCAGCGCCAGCTGCGGGTCGCCCGGCCGGTGCTGGACCGGCACCGGGTAACGATTACCGGCCATGGTTGCCAGGGCTGGGCGCCAGAAGCAGAGCCAGAGCAGCCCGGCCGTAACCGCGATCGCAGCCAGAGCCGGCCCGGCCATGGTCAGTGCGAACCTCAGCGGGGGCTGCGAAATGCGTCCCGCGGCCAGCACATTGGTCAGATTGGAGCTGGGCAGCAGCAGGCTGGCGGTGTTGGCCAGCCAGACCGCGGTGAACGCGAACGGCAGCACCGGAAGCTGAACCTGCCTGGCCAGCGCCAGCAGCACCGGAGTGAGCAACACCGCGGTGGTGCTGGCG
>CALMAR010000262.1:10159-16068 GCA_937859855.1 uncultured Kineosporia sp. | reverse complement strand
CCACGCCGCGGGAACGCCGAGATCCGAACCTGGGGGAAGCGATTATGGACGCCGTGCTGAACCGCTTCGTGACCGGCGCCCCGCCCGAGCTTTCAGATGGGCCCGTCGCGACCGCGGTCGCCATGCGGGCCCTGACGCCGGAGCTGAGAATGCTCAGCGAGCCGGAGCGCCAACTGCTGGTCGAATGGCTCGACCGGATTTCGCAGGCGCCCGAAGCGGCCAAGAAGGAACAGGACACCGATTCATCCATCAGCTAATGAACATCTGCTCCGCACCGGCCGTGCAGCGCTCGTCACAACATCACGGTGACGGACTTGGACTGGGTGTAGCTCAGCAACTCCTCCAGACTCTCTTCCCGTCCGATCCCCGAACCCTTCCATCCACCGTAGGGAAGTCCCTGGTAGTGAGGGCCGGCGCCATTGATCCACACGAAGCCGGTATCGAGGGCGCGAGCCACCCGGTGAGCCGTGGCGATGTCGCGGGTGAAAACGCTGCCGGTCAGCCCGTATTCGACGCTGTTGGCGATCCGCACCGCGTCCTCCTCGTCGGTCCAGCGGATCACCGAGACGACGGGACCGAAGATCTCCTGGTTCGCGACCTCCCAGGACGGGTCCACTCCGGTCAGGAAGGTAGGGGCTACAAACAAGCCCTCGCCGGCCGAGGGGGGGCGGCCCCCGCCGATCGGTGCTTGCGCGCCGTCCTCGAGCGCACGCTCGATAAAGCCGAGCACTCGATCGAACTGTCGCCGGCTGACCATTGTCCCCTGAACCGCTGCCGGGTCCAGAGGCGAGAGGTACTGTCTCCCGCTCAACTGGCTGGCGACTTCCTCGAGCACGGAATCGGCGATCTCCTCGTGAACAAGGAGGCGCGAGGTAGAACCGCAGGATTGCCCGGACCAGGTGAAGTTCATGCCCTGGATGGCAGCCTTGGCAACGTCTCGCGGTGAGGCATCGGGGAAGGCGATGAGTGCGTTCTTCCCCCCGAGCTCGAGAGTGATGTTCTTAACGCACACCTCTGCGGCCAGCCGCAGGATGGAGCGTCCGACGGCTTCGCTGCCGGTGAAGCCGATACGCCGCACGGTTTTGCTTCGTACGATCGTCTGCGGAGCCTCGGGGCCATCCCCAACGACAACCTGCACCACGCCGGGCGGCAGAATCTCCTGGATCAGATCGGCGAGTACCAGGGCAGACAACGGCGTCGCCTCGGACGGCTTGAGCACAACGGTGTTCCCGGCCACGAGGGGAGCGCCGATCTTGCTGGCCGCGAACATGAAGGGGTGGTTGAAGGGGATGATCTTGCCGACGACGCCATAGGGCTGCAATTCGGTGAAGTGAAGGTTTTCGCTCGCGGGAACGGTGTATCCCTTGGTCTCCATGGCCAGGCCGGCGAAGTAGCGCAAGCTCTCGGCCGCCATCTGAACGTCACGCAGCATGACGCTCACCGGTGCGCCACCGTCAATGGAGTCCAGCAGGGCGAAGTCGTAGGCCCGCTCCTCGATGGCGGTTGCGAGTTCGAGGACGAGGCGGGCTCGCAGCGCCGGCGTGGTGTGCCGCCACTTGGTGAAGGCCTCTGCGGCGCCGGCGATGGCGCGGTCGACGTCGGCGCTGCCAGCGTCCGCCACCTGCGCGATGACGTCCTCCCCGTAGGGACTGACCACGTCGAAGGTTCTACCCGACTGGGCAGCGACACGCCGATTGTCGATCAGCAGGCGCCAGTCGCGAGACATCAGTGCGCGAAGCCGCTCCTGGTTGTCCGACAGGGACGCGGGTGCAACGGTGGTGGTGGTCATGCTCAGGAGACCTCATTCCATCTTTGGATCCTGGCGCCGCTGAGACGAGTGAGTCCGAGAATACGGACGGCACAATCGTTCGTACACGGATGCTACATGGTTTCGCGGCCGAAAGGGGCGCTGCCTGGCGCATGCCTGCGAGCCAGCTGAAAAGATGGGCTCGTCGATGCGACGCGGTGCTGCCTGCCGGATCAGCCTGCGGCGTTCGATCAGCCCGGCCCTATTGCTAATCCTCCGTACACGTACTAACTTCGCGTCGTCGGGTGGCCTGGGCAGGGTGGCCCCGCCAGCGAACTAAGGGGACTCGTGCGTTACTACTCCGAAGAACCAGAGCTGGATGACTTTTACGGTGAGATCGAGCAGGCCCACCTGCAGCCCTTATGGGAGATGAGCGGGCTGCTCACGGCGACTCCTGTGGTGAAGGCCATTCCGTACCGCTGGAGCGCCAGCGACTTGAAAAAGCTCGCGGCCCGCTCGGGCGAGCTGGTTCCGCTCGACCGTGGGGGGGATCGCCGCGTTCTGGCCATGAGCAACCCCGGTCTAGCCGGTGCCCCGTTCGTGTCCGGCACCCTCTGGGCTGCTGTGCAGTACCTCCAAGCCGGCGAGGTGGCACCGGCTCATCGGCACACGCCGGGGGCGCTGCGGTTCGTGCTTGACGGCGAGGGCGTCTACACCCTGCTCGACGGCGACCCGGTCTCGATGGGAGCTGGGGACCTGGTCCTCACTCCGTCCTGGGTTTTCCACGAGCACCACAACCCGGGTGAGCATCCGATGATGTGGCTTGATGTGCTCGACCTGCCGGTCGTGGCCGCGTTGGACGCGGTCTTCTTCGAGGAAGGTCCATCGGAGGAGGCGAACCCGTCGGTTGCCCCCCGCTCGAAGGCTGAGCGGTCCTTCGGTCAGGGGCCCGGCATCGTGCCCACCGGCGTCAGTGCGGTTACCCATGACCGGCCCCATTCCCCGCTGATGGTCTACCGATGGGCCGAGAGCGACGCCGCGCTCGATGCGCTGCTGCAACTCAATGACGGCCGAGAGGCCGAGTTGCGTTATCGGGACCCGACTCGCGACCGCGACGTGATGCCCACGATGCGCTGCGAGATGCGCCGAATAGTTCAGGGCGTGACCAGCGCGCCGGATCGTCAGACCGGTAGCAGGGTATGCGCCGTGTTCGGGGGAACCGGCGTCGTGCGACTGGGAGCATCGCAGTTCTCCCTCGCACCCGGGGACGTGTTCGTGGTGCCTTCATGGTGCGAGCACCAACTGGAAGCGCACACCACCTTGGACATCTTCACCACCAGCGACGCTCCTGTCCTGGAAGCGCTTGGACTGTTCCGCCGCACGGTGACGTCGTGAATGTGCCCCAGGGGCCGGAGCTCGACGTTCTCGTCGTTGGCGGGGGCATCGGTGGGCTGGCTGCCGCGCTCGCGGCCGCACGAGCCGGGCGTCAGGTGCGTCTGGTCGAACAGGCGGCCCAGTTCGGCGAGATCGGGGCCGGTCTTCAGCTGGGGCCCAATGCGGTTCGGGCCTTCGACCGGCTTGGCGTCTACGACGACGTCGCCAAGCATGCTGTTTTCCCATCGCGCTGCGTCGTGCGCGACGCGATGGACGGGTCATTGTTGACTGTGCTCGATTTCGGCGATGCCTTTGTCGAGCGATATGGCTACCCCTATATCGTCGCTCATCGGCGCGACGTCCTGGACGCACTGCTGAAAGCATGTGAAGCCCATTCCAGAGTCGACCTGGAGAACGGCCGGCAGGTGGTGGACGTCCAAGAGGGCGCCGATGCGGCGGCCGTCACCTTCCGGGACGGCGGAATCTACCGTGCACGAGTCCTGATTGGCGCGGACGGCATCAACTCGAGAGTTCGGCGGCTGCTCGACACCAGCGAACCCAGGTCCAGCGGGCACATCGCCCATCGCGGCGCGATCTCGGTCGAAGACGTTCCGCACGAGGTGTCCTCTGACGAGGTACTCCTGTGGATCGGGAGCGGACTGCACCTGATTCAGTACCCGGTGCGCAGCGGGACGATGTACAACCAAGTCGCGGTGCATACCCATGAGGCTCGCGCCCTGGCGCGGTCCGCGGCCGGATCCGAAGAACTCACGGCCGTTTTCGCCGGCACGTGTCAAGAGGTTCGCCGCTCCGTCGATTTGATCGACACTAGCCGCAACTGGCCGGTCTCAGATCGTGATCCGCTCGCCACCTGGTCCACCGAACACTCGGTACTCCTTGGAGATGCCGCACATGCCATGCTCCAGTACTTGGGTCAGGGGGCATGCCAGGCACTCGAAGACGCAGTGGAACTCGGACAGGCACTGGCACGCCACCCCGGCAATTGTCGAGATGTGTTCGCGGAGTATGAAGGTGCCCGTCAGGAGATCACATCCCGCTGTCAGCTGGTCGCCCGGCCGTGGGGCGACCTGTGGCATACCGCAGATCCCACCACCCTGGCTCTGCGCAACCGCGTGTTCCGCCAACGCGCCGCCGACGACTACTCCGACCTGGACTGGCTCTACGCCGAGCGCGGCACGACCCGAGATGATCGAGCCAGCGGCGGGGTGGGCATGACCGGCCAGCGATCCTGAGTCTCTCGCTCCGGATAAGTAGTTTCGCCAAGAGACGAGAACAGTAGGACGGTCCATGAAGTTCATCAGCTTTCGTACCATCGACGGCCGGGAGGCCGTCGGCGCCATCGATGAAGACATGGTCATCGATCTAGGTGACACGGCCGCCGCCGGTGCAGGCCTGAGTCCGCTCCGGCGTCTTCTGCTGACTCACGACGGTGAACTGCCTACTGCGGCCGAGGCTTTGGCTGGGTCGCCCCGGCTGGCCCTGGAGGAGGTCGAACTGCTGCCAGTGGTCCCCGATCCCGGCAAGATCATCGCGGCGCCAGTGAACTATCTCGACCACAAGGCCGAGATGAATCAAGACGCGCACGTCGACGCCCTGGGTGTATTTCTCAAAGCGCCGTCCTCGGTCCTGGCGCCATCGGGCACCGTTCGGTTGCCGTACACCGACCGCCGCTTCGATCAGGAGGGCGAACTGGCGCTCGTGATCGGGCGGCAGGCGCGCAACGTGGCCCGCGATGACGTCGCCCACTACATCGCTGGCTTCACCTGCCTGCTCGATATGACCATGCGAGGCGGCGAAGACCGCTCCACCCGCAAGTCTTTCGACACCTTTACTCCGCTGGGGCCTCATCTCGTCACTCCCGACGAGGTCGGGGACCTTCGCGCGTTGCGACTACGGACCTGGGTCAATGAAGAGCTGCGTCAGGACGCCGACATCGCTGACCTGATCTGGGACGTGCCAACTCTGCTGGCCTACGCCTCCTCGGTCATGACGCTGCAGCCGGGTGACGTCGTGACTACCGGTACCCCAGCTGGAGTCGGTCACGTTCTCGACGGCGACATCATTGTCGTCGAGATCGATCGGGTGGGACGCCTCGAAGTCGGAGTAAGCGCTGCGAACGCAGTCGTCTGCCCCACCAAAGGGGCGGACCGCGGTCCCAAGCCGCCCGCCTTGGTCACACCGGTCCGGCAGCGGTAATGGTCAACGGCGAGGGAGCCCGCCGCAGGCCTTTTGGCGGCCGACCAGGATGTTCGAGGCCCCTGCACAGCCGCCTCCTGGGCCGGTCTGGCTGACTTAACATGGACGGCGACGGACCTCGTCGGCGACGGCGGCATGGAGATGACACCCAGCATGGACGACGGTTCCGCACTCATGACCGATGCGCTCACTGTCAAGGCCGGGGAGTCGGCGGGATATCTCCTGCGGCGGGCGCAGCAGCGACACACGCGACTGTGGACGCAGCGATTCGGCGGTGAGGTAACCGGGCCCCAGTTCGCGGTCGCGGTGGCGATCGCCATGCACCCGGGGCTGGATCAGCGCACGATTGGCCGGCTGGCGTCACTCGACAAATCCAGTACCGCCGACATCGTCGTTCGTCTCGAGCGAGGCGGCTGGCTGGTCGTGGGCAACTCGGCGCAGGATGCTCGCCGGAAGGCTTTGAGTCTCACGCCCCTGGCCCTGACGGCTTTGATGGAGGTGACGCGGCGCGCGTCCCTGGTCCAACGCGACCTGATGGCGCCCGTTAAGGATTCCGCGAAGCTCGAATCAT